>NZ_JAQREO010000013.1:0-128134 GCF_028599385.1 Pseudoalteromonas sp. CST2 | reverse complement strand
ATAACACTACCCTACTATAAATAGTAAGTGGCGTCCCCAAGGGGATTCGAACCCCTGTTACCGCCGTGAAAGGGCGGTGTCCTAGGCCTCTAGACGATGGGGACACTAAAAAGTGTCACTAGGACAATTGATAAGTTTAACTCATATCATGAGGTGCTAAGGTAATACGTTTAATACACATAAAGACTCGAGCTTTAAGTGTTACGCTATTCTCTTGGTAAAACCACGCCTAACTATTTGTTAGATGGCGTCCCCAAGGGGATTCGAACCCCTGTTACCGCCGTGAAAGGGCGGTGTCCTAGGCCTCTAGACGATGGGGACACAGAAAACTGCTACCCTAGGACATGCACAAAGATTTGGTGGAGCTATGCGGGATCGAACCGCAGACCTCTTCGCTGCCAGCGAAGCGCTCTCCCAGCTGAGCTATAGCCCCAAACCTTTTAATACCTAACGTGTTTAACACGTTGTGTATCGCTGAGTGCGGGGCGCATTCTATGCACCCCCCAAAATAAAGTCAACAGTTTTTTATGCCACTTTATTTAAATGGTTTAATTTTCAACAAACTGGCTATCAGACATGCAAAAAAATACAATTTCGACAAAATTTGGCCTGTACTTCATCTCACAGTACTATAAACAGGTTAATTATCTATTTATACCTCGTTGATGAAGTAATAATGTTTAACATAAAAGGTATACATTTATATGCAAATTGAGTTGGGGTTAAAAAAGTACTAAAACCAAGGCTAAACCCCGCATTTAAGTGTGTTATTAAAATGCGAGGGCTCTATTCGATAACCTTATTATTAAATGCTCAACCCTTCCCTTTTTAAGTTGCTTGTACACACATATAAAAATTGAAGTGAATTAGGCCGTCGTTAAAAGTGCTAGCAAATAATTCGTGCTGTTTTTAAACACTATGTTCCAGTTTGGGTAATAGGCTCTTTTTTGTTGTCATTGTGCCAAAACCCATGGCGTTAATTAAAGTTTATTCGCACTAATGGCAATACAGATAACTGCTTATGCCCTTACCTTTTAAAAAGTACCGTATACCAGTTCAATAATTTAAAACCTTATATAGTCATAAATCTTCTTTTTGATAAAACGTCACGCTTACTGTATCAATTTCAACATCGCCTTTTATTAGCTTATTTAAGCAATGCTTTTTATTGTAAGTAAAAATAAGGCAGTCACTTAGTTCAGATTCAGCTGTTAATTTACCCTAACAACTTAAATTTGATGATAAAGTAAACGCCAACCACCCTGCACTGTTTATAAAACCTTCATTCAGCACATTTTTATCATTCAAGTGTTGACACATTTGCAACTCTATCTATAATAGCGCCCCACAACAACGCAGCAATGTAATGTTGTTTAGATGTGGGTGATTAGCTCAGTTGGGAGAGCATCGCCCTTACAAGGCGAGGGTCACTGGTTCAAGTCCAGTATCACCCACCACTTTATTAAGTGTACACATCTAAAATTCTATATAAGTTGCTAACTCAGTTAGAAAAGAGAGCGTCACTGCTTTTAGTAAAAGAAGGTGAGGTTCACTGGTTAAAGTCCAGTACTATTATTAATAGTAGCGTTTTAATTTATATGTGGGTGATTAGCTCAGTTGGGAGAGCATCGCCCTTACAAGGCGAGGGTCACTGGTTCAAGTCCAGTATCACCCACCACATATAAATCTATTATTATATTAATAGTCGCGTTTTAAAATTGTAATATGGGTCGTTAGCTCAGTTACAAGAAAAGAGAGCATCACCGCTTTTTATAAAAGATGGCGAGGGTCACTGGTTAAAGTCCAGTACTATACTATACAGGTAGTAGCATGTAATATGGGTCGTTAGCTCAGTTGGGAGAGCATCGCCCTTACAAGGCGAGGGTCACTGGTTCAAGTCCAGTACGACCCACCATTCTTAGAATGGTGCATATTACACAAATCTAAATGGGTCATTACTCAGTTAGAAAAAAGAGAGCATTACCGCTACTTCTAAGTAACGGCGAGGTTCACTGGTTAAAGTCCAGTACTATTTATTTTAATAGTAGAGTTTTAATTTATATGTGGGTGATTAGCTCAGTTGGGAGAGCATCGCCCTTACAAGGCGAGGGTCACTGGTTCAAGTCCAGTATCACCCACCACATATAAAGCCTATTATTATATTAATAGTCGCGTTTTAAAATTTAATATGGGTCGTTAGCTCAGTTGGGAGAGCATCGCCCTTACAAGGCGAGGGTCACTGGTTCAAGTCCAGTACGACCCACCATTCTTAGAATGGTGCATATTAAATATATAATTTGGGTGATTAGCTCAGTTGGGAGAGCATCGCCCTTACAAGGCGAGGGTCACTGGTTCAAGTCCAGTATCACCCACCAAATTATACAAAACGTTAAATTTATAAAGTCATACCTATTATATGTGGGTGATTAGCTCAGTTGGGAGAGCATCGCCCTTACAAGGCGAGGGTCACTGGTTCAAGTCCAGTATCACCCACCACATATAAACACTTCTAAAGCATCTAAACTCTTCTTAATAATTATTATAAAATCCTATTTGGGTAATTAATCCAGTTGTAACAAAAAAGAAAGCATCGCCGCCCTTTACAAATAATGGCGAGGGTCACTGGTTCAAGTCCAGTATCACCCACCACATATAAACACTTCTAAAGCATCTAAACTCCTCTGAATAATTATTATAAAAATCCTATTTGGGTAATTAATCCAGTTGTAAGAAAAAGAGAGCATCGCCGCCCTTTACAATTAATGGCGAGGGTTACCGGTATCAAGCTAAACCATCTCCCACCACATATAAACACTTCAAAATACCTAAGTTAAAAACTTCCAAAAATATCACTCTTAATTTGTCTTTTGCAAAACGATTAATCTGTACCCTATAAAATTATATAAAGGTAATTAACTCAGTTATAAGAAAAAGAGAGCATCGCCACCCTTTACAAATAAAGGCGAGGGTTACCGGTATCAAGCCAAGTAATCACCTACCACATATAAACACTTCTAAAGCATCTAAACTCTTCTGAATAATTATTATAAAAATCCTATTTGGGTAATTAATCCAGTTGTAAAAAAGAGAGCATCGCCGCCTTTTACAAATAATGGCGAGGGTCACTGGTATCAAGCCAAGTAATCACCCACCACATGTAAACACTTCAAAATACCTAAGTTAAAAAATTCCATAAATATCACTCTTAATTTGTCTTTTGCAAAACGATTAATCTGTAACATGTAAAGTTCTATATGGGTTATAAACTGCGTCATAAGCAAACATATAGTTAATCGCTCATTTAGAGCTGCTTTTTACCTATTAATTAAACATTGATTTTAAATCGCTAAGGCCAAGATAATATGAAGCCATCTAAACGTATGAAAATAACTTAATCTTCTAATAACCTCGGCTAATAGTTAAATTCCCTTGTAAGCAGCTAAACTGTTGATTATAGTCTGTGATAAATCAAACAACATGTAAGCCAATGCCAACTAAGATCTACGCCAAAGCCAAAATACTGATAGTGGAAGAGCAGCCCCTCGCTCAAAGCTATATGAAACAGTCGCTAGAAAGGCTTGGCTTTCGGCAGTTGCACTTTGCCGATCATGCAATTGCAGCAAAAGAGCAATGTTTGGCTGAGCAATTTGATTTAATTGTATGTTCGTTTAATTTAAGCAAACACCAAGACGGCTACCAACTCTACGAAGAACTCCGTGTTAAGCAACTGATAAAAAACTCCACTGCGTTTATTTTTATTTCTGCAGAAACCAGTGGTGCGCTAGTGCATAGCGTTTTAGAGCTTCAACCCGACGACTTTTTGGTAAAGCCATTTACGGTACAAGAGTTAAAAACGCGGATTGAGCGTATTCTAAAACGTAAAAATGAGCTTCAGAGCATTTATACCTTAGTAGATGATGGCAACGACTCTAAAGCAATAAAAGTAATCGATGCCGCTTTAAATAAAAAAAACAATATATACAGCCCTATCCTCCTTCGCTTAAAAGGAGATGCATTGCTTAGGCTAAACCGCAGTGAAGAAGCTAAAGACTTTTTTACCTCGGTGCTAGACATACAAAAATTTGCCTGGGCCAAAGTTGGTTTAGTAGAAGCCCTGATTGCTAATAATGAGCATATTCTTGCTCAGCGCATGTTAAAAACCATGCTTGAACGCCATGAAACACGTTTAGTTGCACTGGATTTACTCGGCCGATTAGAAATAAAACTAAACCAATTTGAATTGGCGCAAGATTTTTTAAGCCAAGCAGTCGATATCGCGCCACGTAACATCCAAAGACAAAAATCGTTAAGCAATGTTTCGTTAATAAACCACGATTACGAAAAAAGCTATTTAACCCAAAAAGACATAGCCAGCTATGCGCGTCATTCTATTCATGACAGCCCCGACATCTATCTCAATGCTGCCCGTGCCGGTATAGACTTTGCTTTAACCACAGATCAAACAGACCAAATACAACGTATTTCGCGTCAAACTAATAAATACATAAATGATTTAAAAAAGCAGTTTCCTAACAACGCAAATCAATCTCAAATTGATGTACTTAATGCGCGTTTGCACTATTTAAAAGACGAGCACCAAAAAGCCAAGCGCTTGATAGAGCAACTCGACGATGACGATACGTTAATACGCTCTGTAGATGGGGCGCTTGATAAAGCAAAAGCGTTTCACGAGCTGGGTTTTCATCAAAAAGCACAAACATTATTTAGCCAAATAATTAGCCATTGTGAGCGCCACCCCAATATGAGTGATACAACTTACCTGCGTTACATTCAACAGCAGCAAAGTGAGCGTCGTGACATTAAAATGGGCCCTAAAGAGCTTAACAACCATGCAGTAACTCAATTTAATAGAGGGCAATTAAATACGGCGTTAGAGGCGTTTACGCAAGCATTTAGAGTAATGCCGCGTAACCCAAGCATTGCGCTTAATTTATTACAGTGTTTGTTTGATTCGACAAAACAAAAAGGCGGCACTTTTAACTTGGTTATTGCTAAAAAGTGTTACGCCCTTTTGAGTAACTCTACACTGCAGCCAGATCAGTCGCAGCGATTAGATAAAATTTTGCATATGGCAAAAGAAATGAAACTCGATATTCAATCCCCCTAGCGCTAACTAGCGACTAGAAATAGCTATTTTATCTAGATTGGAAACTAACTATATAATTAAAGCTTTTTCATTGCAGCGGCATTTACACAGTAGCGCAAACCCGACGGTGCTGGCCCATCAGGAAAAATATGCCCTAAGTGTGCATCACACACATTACACACCACTTCAACGCGCTGCATACCATGGCTTAAATCGTTCACATAACCAATTGCATCGACAGTTGCAGGCTGCGTAAATGATGGCCAGCCTGTGCCGCTATCAAACTTTTCATCGGCATCAAAAAGTAAATTATCGCAACATACACACGCGTATTTACCCGGTTCTAGTAATGTGCAACTTTGTGAGCTGTGAGGGCGTTCTGTGCCCTTTTTACGTGCCACATAATATTGCTCATCACTTAGCATTGCCTGCCATTGCGCGTCTGTTTTTACAACCTTTTCGCGTGGCGTAGGGTTGCCATTATTGGCAAAATTTATAACATCATTCCAAGTAAGCATAATAGCCTCCTTCGGTATTAATAAGTGATTAGGGTCTGTTGATCTTTTAAGGTTAAATTTGCAGCAGTCTGTTTGGTATTTAGGCAAGGCAGAGCCTATGCAGTGTGGTTATTCCCCATAATTGGGCGATAACGTAGCATTAATGCCAAACAGGCGCTGCCCAACGGGTTCTTCCTAGGGGCTATTTACTCTTTGTTGCCTACATGGATGTAGGTAAAGGGCGTGAGCAGGACGCGGAAGCTTTGCTCAGCTTTTACTTAGCCCACTAGGTTACAAACTTCGCGCCGCGATTAAATAGCCCCTAGTTTGAACAAACTTTAATCCGCAAAGTTCAACAGCCCCTAACTAAAGCGAATAGTTTGCTTTTCGTGATCTGAAAGTATGCGCTTCATGTAGGCGTCTATGTCATTTTTTTGTGCGGGTAAACTTACACTAAATTGTCGCTCGTTATTGCTATGAATAATAAGCTCATCGTTCTTACTTTCTATATGTTCAATGTTGCCAATAACAAGCCATTGCGGGCCAAATTTTTTATCAAAGAAACCTGCCAAGCTAAATAACATTAAGTGCTGTGCATCGCGCTGAATAAAATTATCAAGCGTATTGCGCTTTTTAAAGGCGGGTGTCAGCCTGTAACAACACGAACAAAACACAAATAACCATAATCCTATTACGGCAGAAAACCAAATATGATCAGTTAACGATGTAAACAACACCAAAGCGCCTAAAATAATGCCAATACCAAGCACTACAATGGCAATTTTTTTATTAATGTTATCCATTTAGCTCCCTTTTATTTAGCGTTTTTATCATCTGCTTTTTCGGTAGGCTCTGGCCAATCGTTAAAAAACACCTGCAAATAACGACTCTTTGCCAAGTACCACATTACCCAAAACACAATCACCATTTGCACAGCTAAAAACAGTGAAAACCTGTAATGACTATGTGCAGCTTGTATTGTTAACCAGCTTAAGTCGGTTATTGCACACACAAGTAGCGGCCAGCGCATGTAGCGCCACACCATCGCTAAACGCGCACTTTGCTTATGAGAGTCGCGCGGGCGTCTTAAGCAAAATAAAAAAGTGGGCACTATCGCAATAGCGCCAATCGAAATTGCGATAAAAAAATCGTTTTTAGATTTAAAAAATAGCGACATTAAATCAAGCTCAGGGCGACGACTCAGCGCCGCTATAACCCAAATAAAATACGCACGTAGTAACACCAATAAACTCAGATGAAATGCAATTGGCGTACGGTAACTTCCGTATTTATCCCAGTACTCGGGTCCATATCGGCTCATTTTATTACCCTAAGCATTGTACTTATCAAACAGTGCAATTAAGTCGTCTTCGCTAAGTATGTCTATGCCTAAATCTTGTGCTTTAGTTAATTTAGAGCCGGCTTTTTCGCCCGCCACCAATGCATCTGTTTTAACCGACACACTACCGGCTACTTTTGCACCTAACTGTTGTAAGCGTGCTTTAGCATCGTTTCGGTTTAAAGTATTAAGAGTGCCAGTTAATACATAGGTTAGCCCAGCTAAGGGTTGCTCATCCTCTGAAGGCGGCGTTAGCGCTGGCCAATTAATGCCTTGTTCAATTAAAGCATTAACTACATCTACATTATGTTGCTCATCAAAAAAGCCACGAACATGAGTTGCTACAATAACCCCTACATCACTCACTTGTGTAAGGCTTTCAATACTGGCTTGGGTTACCTTTTCAAGTGTTAAAAAATGATTTGCTAAGTTTTGCGCTGTGGCCTCGCCAACCTCACGAATACCCAGCGAATATAAAAACTTTGCAAGCGTCGTTGTTTTTGCAACTTCAAGCGCATCCACTAAGTTTTTAGCCGACTTAGGGCCCATACGCTCAAGTGACTCAAAGTGACCTTGTTTTAATATAAATAAATCTGCGGGGGTTTTTACCAGCTCTCTATCAACCAGCTGATCAACTATTTTGTCGCCTAAGCCATCTATATCAAGCGCTTTGCGTGATGCAAAATGCTTTATCGCTTGTTTACGCTGAGCTTGGCACACTAAGCCACCGGTACAACGAGCCACGGCCTCGCCTTCTACTTTTTCAACGTGTGAGTCACAAATGGGGCAACTGGCAGGAAATACAATGTCGCGTGCATCATCTGGGCGTCGCTCAAGTACTACTTGTGTAATTTGCGGAATAACATCGCCGGCGCGGCGTATAATTACTGTATCGCCTACCTTTACGCCTAAACGGGCTATTTCATCGCCATTGTGCAGCGTTGCGTTTGATACCGTAACACCGCCTACAAATACAGGCTCTAAACGCGCTACCGGCGTTATTGCGCCTGTGCGACCAACCTGAAATTCTACATCAAGTAACTGGGTTATTTCTTCTTGCGCAGGAAACTTATAAGCAATTGCCCAGCGCGGCGCACGTGCAACAAACCCTAAACGCTCTTGTAAGGCTTTTTGGTTTATTTTAATTACTACACCATCAATTTCATATTTAAGCTCGCTTCTGCGCGTTAAAATATCACTGTAGTAATCTAAAGCCGCTTGCGTACCTTCAACTAACTTTGTTTCTGGGCACAGCGGTAAACCCCAATCGGTTAATTTTGCCAATTGTTGGTAGTGATCCTCAGGGATTGTGCCATCGGCCACCAGCCCTGTGCTATACGCATAAAACATTAGCGGGCGCTTAGCGGTGATTTTTGAATCAAGCTGGCGTAGGCTACCTGCGGCTGCATTTCGAGGATTTACAAATACTTTTTCGCCACGTTTTTCGGCTTCGCTGTTTAGCTTTTCGAACCCTGCGCTATCCATAAATACTTCGCCACGTACTTCAAGTTCTGCGGGGTAATCGCCACGCAGCTTAAGGGGCACGTTACGGATTGTTTTTACATTTTGTGTAATATTCTCGCCAGTAAAACCATCGCCACGAGTTGCGGCCTGCACAAGCACACCATTACGGTAAATAATCGACACAGCCAAGCCATCTAACTTGGGTTCACAACAAAAAGTGAGCTCATCTTGGCTCATTAAACGCTCTTTAATACGGCGGTTAAAGGCGCTAAATTCTTCTTCACTAAAGGCGTTATCAAGCGATAACATAGGCACTTGGTGAGCAACTTGTTCAAATTTACTCAACGCAGCGCCTCCGACCTTTTGAGTGGGTGAGTCTGGCGTTAAAAACTCTGGGTTTTCTCTTTCAAGGGCGCTTAACTCGCGCAATAGTCTATCGTATTCTGCATCAGGAATACTGGGTGTATCAAGGACATAATAATTGTAGTTGTGTTGCTCTAACGTACTACGAAGATGATTAATTTGCTCACTAATGCTGCTAGACATTTAAACCTCAAAAAACATAAAAAAAGCCACTTTTAGGTAAGTGGCTTAATAAAAATAATGTGTGCGTATAAATTACGCAGAAAATGCACGAACCTGCTCAACATATTGACGAACGCGCTCAACGGTCATTTCTTCACGCTCGGCATCTAAAATTTGTGCACCAAATTCATCGGCAATTTTCTTAGCTGCGCTATGTAACATATTAAAAGCAGCTAGCCCGTCGCCTTCACAAGGTAGAGTCATAAATAAGCTAACCCCTGCGGTACTAAACTGTTCCATATTATCAATATCAAACGTACCTGGGTTATACATATTTACTAATCTAAATAACACTGGACCTTGCCCTGCAGGGTCTATGTGGCGATTAAAAAAGCCTTCTTCTGAATATTTAAATCCTAAGGTATTTACTGCAGGCAATAACTTACTGCCTTGCATGCTCAGCCCCTCAGGCATTTGAATATGCACAATAACAAAGTCAGACACATCTGCTGGCGCTTCTTTTTCGCTCTCTGGCTCTGGTTCTAGCTCTGGCTCTTGAACTACTTGCAGGTCGTCTTCAATGGGTGTTTGCGCCACGCTAGTATCTATTTGCGGCTCGTTTGCATCAAAGTTTAGTTCACCAAATTGCGGCTCATCTCGCTGGGCAACAACCGGCTCTTTAGGTTCAACTGGTGTATGCGAAGGTGTATCTTGCATTGGTTCAACCCGCTCTGAAGGCGCTACCTCTGGGCTGTCTTTTTTTCTAACTGACCATAAACCATGTACTAATAAGCCACCTATGACAAGTACACTGATCACAATTAAAACCAATCTTAGTTCTTCGGCCATCCCCTCACCTTTTATTATTTGTTATGCCTAAACCCGTGTATTAATTAACACTAATACGCTTAAAATAAACTGTTATGTGTGTGCAAGTTGCACTGCTTGTTCTATATCTACTGCTACCATGCGTGATACGCCTGGCTCTGCCATGGTAACGCCAGTTAAACGCCCTGCCATTTCCATCGCAATTTTATTATGACTAATATAAATAAACTGCACCGATTGTGACATTTCTTCAACCAAACGGCAAAAACGTACCACGTTAGCATCATCAAGCGGCGCATCTACTTCATCCAGCATACAGAATGGAGCTGGATTGAGCCTGAATATAGAAAACACCAATGATAATGCGCTCAGCGCTTTTTCTCCACCACTTAACAGATGAATTGTCGAATTTTTCTTACCTGGTGGCTGTGCCATTATACTAACACCACTTTCGAGTAAATCGTCACTGGTTAATTCTAAATACGCGCTACCACCACCAAATACTTTTGGAAATAGCTCGGCAAAGTCGTTGTTCACTTGATCGAAGGTAGCTTTAAAGCGTGTTTTGGTTTCGCTGTCAATTTTACGAATCGCCCCTTCAAGCGTATTTAGCGCTTTGGTTAAATCCTCAAGTTGATTATTCAGATAATCACTGCGCTCTTTAGCTTGTTCAAACTCATCTATTGCGGCTAAATTAACTGGACCTAGCTTATCTAATTGATGCACAAGCCCACTGATCTGATTTTGCGCTGCATTTAAACTCAGTGAATCAGGTAGTGTATCTAAAACACTTTTTAAACTTTGCTTTAATTCTTCAAGCGGCTCAAGTGCTGCCTGCGCTTTTATAATTAGGCTTTGCTCTTCAATGCTTAGCTTTTGATGTTGTTCTTGCAAACCTGTCAGCTCACCTTGAGAGTGCTTAAGGCTGGCTTGTTTACTTATAAGTGTTTGCTTTGCCTCGTTAAGCTTTTTTTGTAACGCGACCAAGCTAGCTTCGCCCTGCTGATGTTTTATTAAAAGCTGTGCTATTTGCTCAGTGAGCTCTTGCTCGGGTATTAGCAACGCTTCCATTTGCGATTGCAGCTCTTGCGCTTCTTCTTGCGCACTCATGAGTTCTTGCTCAGCATGATTAAGCTTTGTTTGACTAAGCTGCCACTCACTGTGTGCTTTTTGCTCTTTTAACGTGGCTTGATGCGCTTGTGTTTTATATTGCTCAAGTGTAGCTGCAGCTTGGCTGTATGCAGTATTACTGCGTGTGCAAGCAGCGTCGGCGCTTGCCAGTTCGTCAGCTAAATTATGTTGCTGTTGATGTAACACTTCAAGCGCACTGTTGTGCTCATCGCGCGTTTTTAATAATTGTGATTGTTCAGTGGTTAATGCACGCTTTTGTTGCTGGTACTTTTCTAGTTGCTGTAAAAATTGTGCTACTTGCTCTTTTAACATGTCGCTGCGCGTAGTGGCCACGGCAATGTTTTGTGCTAATTGATGAATTGCATTTTTAAGTACCGCTAACTCATCACTCAGCTTTTGCTGCTGTGTTTTTAGCGCATTAAGACTCTCAAAATCCCTTGCAAGGGTATTTTCGGCCTCTACTAAGCTCGCTGTTTTTTGCTTTAACTGTGTGTGTTTTAAAAGTTGTGAGTTTTCGGCGTTTTTGTCTGCGCTACGGTGCCAGTTTCGAGCATGTAAAGCACCGCTTTTATCCATAACCGCAATATAAAACGTATCATTTAACGCAGCGAGTTCAGCGTTTTCGCTGTACGCAATACGGGTCAATAAATCTGGATAAACACCCTCAGTAATCAACGCCGCAACGCTATTGACTGGTATTTCACTTTTATGCGGCCACACACTATTGTTGCTTTGCACATCAGCTACGTTTAGGTGCTCAAGCGTTTGCAGTGCCTGTTCAACTATATGTTCAAACCCTGGTTTTACCTGTAATTGATTAAATAAAGTGTGCTGCTTATTGTCATCTTCAATCCCTAAACTGCTTTTAAGCCCAGCAATGCGAGCTTTTAGCTCATTAACGTGCTGTAAGCTTTGCTGATGTTGCTGCTCAGCGTCATTTACTAAATCGGTTTGCTCTTTAAGCGCTGCGGTGCAGTGTGTTTGCGCCGTTTGCTTACTGGCAAGCTCTTGAGTTAGGGTTTGTTTGTATTTTTGTTGCTCGGCTAGTTGCTGCTCTAATTGGCTACTTTTAATATCGTCAATTTGGCTATTTAGTTGGCTTAGCTGTGCGTTTACATGGGTTAAGGCTTGCTCTGTTTGCTTAACACTACTTTGCTGCGCCTGTACTTTATTATTAAGCGCGTGTTGTTGTTGATTAAGGCTTTGCCACGCGGCTGTGTGCTTATTTTTTTCATCAGCTAAATCTGCAAGCGTAAGGGTAAGCTCTTCAACTTGTTCGCTGCACTCTAAACTGTACTCGCTTATCTCTTGGTGGCTCACAGATAACTGCTCACACACATTTTGCTGCTGTGTTTTTAGCGCTTCACTTTGCAGCTTTCGCTGTTCAAGCTTAACCACACTTTGTTTAAGTGTTTGCGTTTGCTGTTTAATATTAATGTGTTGTTGTTCGGCGCGGGTCAACTCTGTGTGGGTAACGTGTTGCTGATGCTGCGCATCGTTAAGCGCATCTTGCTCTGCATTTACTTGAGCCTCTAAGCTTGCAAGCACATCGTCGTGGCCTGAGTGAGCCGTTTTAAAAAAGGCGATTTGCTCATTAAGCTTTTTGATTTGCTCACTTTTTTCAAGCTGTTGTTGATGCAGCTTTTGCCATTTTAATACAGCTACTTGGCCTTTTAAGGTACGCTCTTGCGCTTTTAAATCGCGGTATTTTTTCGCATCAACCGACTGCACAGCCAGTTTATCTAGTTGCGCTTGTAATTCTTTGCGCACATCAAGTAAACGCTCAAGGTTTTCGCGGGTACTTTTAATTCGGGTTTGCGTTTCGCGGCGGCGTTCTTTGTATTTAGACACACCCGCGGCTTCTTCTAAAAATACGCGCAGCTCTTGAGGTTTGCTCTCGATTAAACGCGAGATCATCCCTTGCTCTATAATTGCGTAACTACGCGGGCCAAGCCCGGTGCCTAAAAATATATCGGTAATATCGCGCTTACGACATTTGCTCCCATTTAAAAAGTACAACGATTGGCCATCGCGTGTTACTAAACGCTTAATCGCTATTTGGTTTCTGTCGGCAAATGTATTAGGTAAATCACCTTGGGTGTTATCAAAAATAAGCTCTACTGAGGCTTGCGAGATTGGTTTACGATTAGTTGAGCCATTAAAAATAACATCGGTCATGGCATCGCCACGTAAGTTTTTAGCTGAGCTTTCACCAAGCACCCATCGCACAGCGTCAATCACGTTTGATTTGCCACAGCCGTTAGGCCCAACAACACACGTCATTTGATCAGGAAATGGAATTTTAGTGGGCTCTACAAACGATTTAAAGCCCGCTAATTTAATAGTGCTTAAGCGCATCTTATTGTTATTACCGATTATTATTGTTATTACTTACAAACAATTTAACTCATAAACAGTTAAAAAGTTAAGCTTGGCGTTTAAAGTTATCTAAAATAATACCTGTGGCCATTGCCACATTAAGTGACTCTGCCTCACCAAAAGCCGGTATGGTTATTTTGTCGCTTACTAATTTTGCACACTGCTCGCGTATGCCATGCGACTCACTGCCCATAAGCAATACACCCTTTGCGCTAAGGTCCGTTGTATGTACGCTTTGCCCATCTAAAAATGCCCCATAAATAGGCATATTTAATGTTTGTAAGTATTCAGGTAGCTCTACTTGGCTTACCGACACTCTGACAAACGAACCCATGGTAGCGCTAATTGTTTTAGGGTTGTAAGCATCGGCGCTGTCGGTACTTGTTACTATATGTTTAATGCCATACCAGTCGGCAACTCTGATAATAGTGCCTAAATTGCCCGGATCAGAAACTCCATCAAGCGCCAATATTAAGCCGGTATTATTAGGTAAATCAGCCTTTGGCATATCAACCACTGCAATGGCCGCGTTATTACTCACTAAGGTACTGGCTTTAGTCAGCGACTCTTCTTCTGCTGGCGTAAAATCTACATGTGGAAACTGGTTTTGGTGAGTATTTATAAACGCCTGTGTTGCAAATATATCAACCGCCTTTAATGGGCTGTTTAACAACTCAAGTACGTTTTTTTCACCTTGTACAAGGTATTGATTATATTGCTTTCGGTACTTTTTTTGGCCAAGTTGGCGAATAAGCTTGAGTTGGTTTTTTGAAATCATAACAGCCCCATAAAATTATCGCCCTAGTATACCAGAGATGATTTAAAGTGCAGCACCACATATATTAAAAGCAGCGCCATTGTAGGCTGTAAGGCTATTAAAGATTGAGCTTTGCACCAAATTTAGGTAAATTAACAAAAAAACAACATGGATATAATTTTAATGGAATCAATACACCCTACTCCCCCAGAAACCACCCCTGCAGTAAGTGAACCTGCTGCCCCTATTTTTAGCGGCAAAGTACAGTTTAGCGGTAAAGGCGGTGAGTTTTTTGGTATTTGGATAGTCAATATTTTACTGAGCGTACTTACTTTAGGTATTTACTCGGCTTGGGCAAAAGTGCGCACAATGCGATACTTTTATGGTCACACCCGCATTGACGGACACAGCTTTGACTACTTAGCCACCCCGATGCAAATTTTAAAAGGCCGTATTTTAGCGGTTATTGTATTTTTAATTTACTCCTTTGGTAGCAGCTTTTTTCCCCTTGTAGGCTTATTATTTGCGGTTGCTTTTATCTTTTTAATGCCGTGGATTATTAACCAAGGCCTGCGCTTTAATATGCGTATGACCCGTCATCGTAATGTACGCTTTGCATTTAAAGGCGATTACGGCGAAGCCTTCATTAACTTTATTCTTTTACCTATTGCCAGTATTTTTACCCTTTATTTATTAATGCCGTATGTTTTAAAACGTATCGACACGTACATACATAGCAATATTAGCTACGGTGACACGCCATTAACCGTAAACCTTAAAGGTGAAACCTACTACTTAACCGCCCTTATTTGCTTTGTGGTGAGCTCTATCACTATGGTGATATTTATGGCTGTATTAGGCTTATTTGGGCTTGATTTAATGAATGTAGAAAACCAACAAGCTGCACAAGATCCAGCCAAAATGGGCATTATGTTTGGTGGATTAATGATTGCTTACGTATTTATGATTGCGATAGTAACCGCTGTGTGGGCTGCGGCTATTCGTAACCATATTTTTGATAACAGTCAATTTGAAGACGTAGCATCATTTAAATCAGAGCTTAAGCCTATTCCTTTTGCCATATTACTATTAACCAATATGCTGGCAATCGTGTTTTCTTTAGGGCTTGCCTACCCGTGGACCAAAGTGCGTACATCGAGAATGCTTGCCGAGGTTACAACCGTTAATATTTACCCTAGTGCGCTAAATTTAGTGGATAGCGCGCAACAAGAGCAGTCATCGTTTGCTGAAGAAGCAGCCAATGTATTTGATATTGACCTATCGCTAACCTAAGAGCTTATTATGCACGTACAGGGACATTACTTCCCCAAGGCATCAAGCAATTACCAGCAAGGTGTCGCTAGCATTAGCGACACCTGTGTTGAGATTAGCTACGATGACCAGCTTATTTCAAGCCATGCAATAAGCGATATAACACTCACCTCTGGCCTAGCTGGGCTTGCTGATGAACTAAATTTTAATGATGGCAGCCGCTTTATTCCTACTGATGTAAATTATCGCTGGCCTTTTAAAGCAAATAAGCATGACCTACTAGAGCGCCTTGAAAAAAGTAAATGGGCTATTATCGCGGCCGTTATTTTTACACCGCTTTTTATGTGGTTAATGCTTTATAAAGTTGTGCCCGCTATTGCTGTTTACAGTGTTGATACTCTGCCGCGAAGTGTAGTAGAGCAAATGGGTGAACAAAGCTTTACCCTAATTGAAAAGCTCGCGCTTGATGACAGTGAGCTGCCTAATGAGCAACAAACTAAAGTACAACAACACTTTAATACCATGCTTAATGCGCTCTCGCTTGAGCCATCGGTTTATAGGTTATCGTTTTATAAATCAGAGGCCTTTGGAGCGAATGCGTTTGCAATGCCCCACGGGCGTATTGTCGTAACCGATGAGTTAGCAAATTTATTAGCCGATAAACCCAACGCACTAAAAGCCGTATTACTTCACGAAATTGGCCACGTAGTCCACCAGCATAGCGTACGCATGACTGCTCAATCGGCAGCCAGTACCATTGTACTTGCAGTTATATTTGGCGATTTAGAAGGCATAGCAGAAGTGGTACTTGGTACGGGGGCATCTTTTGCACAGCAAGGGTTTTCTCGTGATATGGAGCGCGAGGCAGATAGCTATGCACTCATTCAACTTGAGCATTTAGGGTATTCAAGCAACGACTTTGCCGATGCCATTGAAGCATTACAAGGCGCGCACACCAGCGAAAACGAACACCTTGAAAAGGTAAATAATTTGCTCGAATATTTATCTAGCCACCCAAGCGCACAAGAGCGAATAGACAATGCGAAGAAATAACCCCGGTTATATACAAATTGCTCGCTATATTGTGGGGCTGAGTTGGGTATACCACGGCTTTTTTCCAAAGCTTTATCATATTGTCCCGCTTGAAAAACTAATGACTGGTAGTGCGGGTTTTTCAGCAGAAGTGTCTGACTTAATTACACGTTCTGCGGGGATTGGCGAAATTATATTTGGATTATGCTTATTAGTGTTTTATAAAAATAAGCACATCGTTATTTTAAATATTTTAGCGCTTTTAGGGCTTTTGTTAGCGGTTGTAGTAATGCAGCCACAATTACTCATTGAAGCATTTAATCCAGTAACAACTAACCTGCCGCTGATTGGCTTAAGTTTTATTTGGTTAAAAGAAATTAAGCTGCAAAATAATCGACACCTCTAAAATAAAAAAGGTATGCCAGTGCATACCTTTTTGTAGTGCTTAACTTTTAGCGTTAATACTTATTTTTATGTGTCCACAGGTGCAATAATTCACTGGCGATTGTTGCTGCGGCAATAGCGGTAAGCTCACTTTGGTCGTACGACGGTGAAACCTCTACCACATCCATTCCGACCATATTTATGCCTTTAAGCGCGCGCAGTATTTTAAGCACTTTATCTGATGTTAAACCACCGCATACAGGTGTGCCTGTACCTGGTGCAAATACAGGGTCTAAACAATCTATATCAAACGTTAGGTAAACGGGTAAGTCGCCTACTCGCTCACGTATTTGTGCTGCTATTTCATTAGCGTGCAAATCGTTAGCTTGCATTGCATCAATCACTGCAAACTCATGCTTTGATTGGTCAAAGTCGGTGCGAATACCAATTTGGATACTGTGCTCTACATCAATCAGCCCTTCCATGGGTGCATGATAAAACATAGTGCCGTGATCAAAGCGCGAGCCATTGCTGTATGTATCAGTGTGCGCATCAAAATGAACCAGTGCCATTTTGCCATGTATCTTTGCATGCGCGCGCAATAGCGGAAGCGTTACAAAGTGATCGCCACCAAGGCCTAAAATCGTTGCCCCTTGGCGAAGTATTTGCTCTGCAGCCATTTCTAGCTGTGCCGTAAAATACTCAGGATCGCCTATCGGATAAGTAAAGTCCCCTGCATCTGCAACCGTTAAACGCTCAAACAAAGGAAATGTCCACGGGTATTTAGTGTCTTCCCAGGCTAAATGTACCGACGCACGACGTATGGCATCGGGCCCTAAGCGAGCACCGGGGCGACCCGATGTTGCTAAATCAAAGGGTAAGCCTAGTACAACGACATCTGCATCAATGGCATTAATGTTTTGCACCATAGGACGACGTAAAAACGTCATCCCGTTTGAATACAATGAGTGGTCAACATGACCAAACAAGCTAGACATTGCTTATAACTCTTCTAAATAAGTGTAGCCATTAAGGCCGCTCTGCAACTCGTCTAAAACGCTTTGCTGTTCATTTTTATCTATTTTTGCAGACACTAACTGTGCGTACGAATGTTGAAAGCTCTCAACATCTAAATGTACATAACGCATCATATCGGCTACGGTATCACCTTGGTTTATTTCACTAATACTGGCTACGCCTTGCTCATCCATATTGATAATGGCGCTGTGCGTATCGCCAAATAAATTGTGCATATCACCTAAAATTTCTTGGTACGCACCCACTAAGAAAAAGCCCATTAAGTAAGGTTTATCAGCACTGTACTCAGGCACGGGTAATGTGCTTTCAATGCCTTGGCCATCAACATAGTGCTCAAGCGCGCCGTCTGAATCACAGGTAATATCAAGTAATACAGCACGTTTTTTTGGTGCTTCGGTTAAACCACTTAATGGCAATACCGGAAACACTTGATCAATCCCCCACGCATCAGGAAGCGATTGAAAAAGCGAAAAGTTTACAAAAAACTTATCAGCTAAACGTGCGTTCAACTCGTCAATAATTGGGCGATGAAAACGGTTTTTGTTATCCATGTGTTTGTTAAGCTCATAACAAATACGTAAGTTAACTTGCTCTGCCCACGCACGCTGCGTTAAATCTAAAAGCCCAAGTGCAAACTGGTTATGCGCCTCCGCTAAATCCCCTTGGCTGTCGTGGTAAATTTCAATCAGTGCGCGGTCATCCGTTAAATCGGTTAAATGCACAAACGAGGCCCACATATTATTTAATAAAAGCGGTGCATCGCCAGCAGGCGCTACTAACTCTTCTGGCGTGTAACTTTCTGTGCCTATCACGTTTGATATAAGTACTGCATGGTGCGCCGTTAGTGCACGCCCCGACTCAGAAATAATCGTCGGCATGGGCTGCGCGTACTGCTTACAGGTATCGCCTATGGTGTACACAATATTATTTGCATACTCAGCTAAGCTGTAGTTCATTGAGTTATGCGATTGGCTGCGGGTACCATCGTAATCAATAGCTAAACCGCCCCCTACATCTAAGCACTCAATGCTTGCACCTAATTTGCGTAGCTCACAGTAAAAACGCGCGGCCTCACTTACACCTAAACGCACATCACGAATGTTTGCCATTTGCGAGCCTAAGTGAAAATGCACAAGTTGCATTAAATCAAGCTGGCCTGCCTCTTTTAAACGGTTTACTACATGCAGTACTTGCGACGCAGATAAACCAAATTTAGATTTTTCGCCGCCACTTGCTTGCCACTTACCTTTGCCTTGCGATGCTAAGCGAACGCGAATACCAATACGTGGTTTAACATTTAGCGCTTTTGCTTGGCTAAGTACCATGTCGAGCTCAGAGAGTTTTTCAAGCACTATATATACTTTGTGGCCTAGCTTTTCGCCAATCAGTGCTAAGCGCACATATTCTTTGTCTTTGTAGCCATTACATACAATTACTGCACTGGTTTTTTCTGCCAGTGCCAAAACAGTTAATAGCTCTGGTTTGCTGCCCGCCTCAAGGCCTAATTGTTTTTTTTCTAATTCGGCTTGGCTTGCTACTATTTCTTCAACTACTTCGCGTTGTTGGTTTACTTTAATTGGGTAAACTAATAGGTAATCTTTTGGATAACCATAGTTTTCAATCGCGGTATTAAACGCGCCACATAAACTGTGCACACGATGATGTAAAATTTGTGGAAAGCGCACTAAAGCCGGTAAGCTTAAGCCTTTTTCTTGAAGTTGTTTTGCAATATCTGTAAGTGCAATAGTTTGCTCTGGGGCGTGAGCCTTTGGGGCAACATACACATCACCTTGATCATTAATACCAAAAAAACCTTGGCTCCAATGACGAACATTGTAACTCGTGCGAGCTTGTTCTAGTGATGTTGTCTCTTTCATTTATCTTTCTCTTGTATTTAATGAATGCCGGTTCGGCTAGTTGCGCGCATTAAAAGAAAAATAGACTTTTAAGTCCAACAAGTATTTTTACTCGTAACGAGTGATTTTTAGTGTTGAGAGAAAAAACACCTACACCTTAGCTTTTACAGCTAACCGCCTTTAGTAAAGCAAGCTGGTTATGCGGCTAAAAAAATAAGTACAGCTGTACTTATTTTAAGATAAAATAGAACAACTGTACTTATTTGGTATAAACATGAAACAAATTTACTTTAATCAAAACAAGCCACCTAAATTTTCTAAAATAACAAAGGCTGCCACTTTTGGTCTGACCAAAACATTTCCTAAACTCAGTGCCCGCCTTGCCATGAAGGTATTTTGTAACCCGCATAGCCGACGCCAATACGAATTTAGAACATGTATACAGCCAATTAATATTAAACTTACTACCGAGCTTGGCGCTGTAAACCTGTACTATTTTAGCCTAGCGGAAAACACTAAAACGGTATTTTTATCTCATGGCTGGGCCGATAGCACTAATCGGTTTACTGCTTTAATAGATGAATTGCTTGAAAAAGGCTTTAATGTTTACTCAATTGATCACATAGGCCATGGCTATTCGCACGGCAATACCTCGCACTTATACGGGTATATGCAGGGGCTAACAGCGGCTTTTGAGTACTTTAATGGGCAAAATATTACAATTAATAGAGTCGTTACACACTCTATGGGCGGTGTTGCTTTGTTAAACTTAGCGCCTCATTATTTAGAGAATAAAAAAATTGTGATGATCTCTGCCCCTGCACAAATATTTGAAGCCATGTTCGCTAAGGTCAGGCAAGTGGGTATTTCTGAGCTCATGCTAGAAAATATGCTTAATAGGGTGTCAGACAAATATGGTATTAACTGGCAAAACCTTCACCCTGATCATTCAAAAAATAAAATTAACGAAAACATGCTGTTTATTCATGATAAAAATGACTCAGTGGCAAGCTTTGAGGCAATAAAATTATTAACAGAGAACACACCCGCAACACTTGTGGCCACACAAGAGCTGGGGCACGTGCGCATTTTAAAAAGCCAATACGTGTACGACCAAATAACACGCTTTATGGATTAACGATGAAAAAAAGTGAGAGCACTAAACGCAATATTTTGCACAAAGGAATGGCCTATGCGGCTGCACATGGTTTATATAGCTTGTCGATAGGAAAAATAGCGGCAGTGACTAACATGTCGCGTACTGGGGTGATCTCACACTTTGCCAATAAAGAAGATATGCAAGTGGCTATTTTGGCCTACACCGAAGAAGAGTTTAGAAAACTGGTTGTTGATATATCTGTTGATGAAGATGCGTTAATTCATTTAAATAATTTTCAGCAACGCTGGCTTGAGTGGCTCAATTTTTTAGATACGGTATCGCCTGGTAAGCAGGCAAGTTGCCCGCTCATTAAAGCGTCGGTAGAGTTTAAAGCAAGCCCGAACTGTTTGGTAAGGCAGTTTATGCAAGACCAACACTTAAAAATGATTAACTACCTCACTAAACTTGCAGTTAACTGCCAAGCACAAGGCTACTTTAGCCAAGACAAAGAGCCGAGCATTTTTGCGTATGAGTTTTATGGCTTATATACCGGGCATGTTGTACAAACAAGCTTAATAGATAATCCAGCTTTAACGCTTACTTATAAAAAAGTAGTTGGCAATTTAATTGCACGATATATGCGTTAACAGTGGCCTGTAAGGCGTTTTTCGCCTTAATATGGCTTAATTTTTATGCGCTTTTAGGTGCAAAAATAATAATAGCCATGCCCAGTAAGGCAACCGCCCCGCCCACTACATCCCACATTGTAAGCTTTACGCCATCAACTGCCCATAACCACAGTAAAGCCACGCATATGTACACACCGCCATACGCGGCATACACCCGTCCAGCGGCTGCGGGGTGTAACGTTAGCAACCATGCGAATAGCGCTAAACTGAATGCTGCAGGTATTAAAAGGAATATGGATTTATCTTCTTTAAGCCAAAGATAAGGTAAGTAACAGCCAATAATTTCTGCCAGTGCGGTAATAATAAATAGCGCGATAGTTTTTACTTCAAACATAAAACCTCACGTGATTTAAATAACGAGAGCATAATGAAGCTAAGTAACTGCATACTAGTTACTTAGCTAAATAGTACTAATTTGGGTAAAAAAATTTTACCCATATTTAAGTAAAACAGGTTACTCAGCTAGGGCCACGTCGGCCAGCTTCATTGTACTTTCGAACGATTTAGTACCGGCTATAAATAAACCATTGTGGCAAAATACAGCGTCGTCTAAGCCTGTTTCAGCTTGGAACTCTTCATCAGATAAACCAGCCCACGCTTTAGGCAGTGACTTTCTGTCTTCAAACGAGCCGGGCTCTACTGGTACAGTTTGAATAATCCATTGGCCGTTTTGCGAAGGGTAAACCATAAATAAAGCGTCGCTTGATAAATGGTGTACTGTTTTTTTCCATGGTGTGTATTTTTCTAAAATAATCACGCGGGGATCTTTTGCCTCTTCTATTGCTTTTGCAACAATATCTTTGGCGTTAATGCTTCCTTTTGCTGAGGCAATAAAACGGGTTAATAAACGCGCTGCAAATTCAACCGCTTCATCAAAGCATTCATCAAAGTTGCCTTCCTCTTCCCATGTTGGATTAAACATAGAAAGCGTTTGGCTAAGCGTTATGCCCTCAACCACACCTTTAACGTAACCACAATCTATGGCATCAATTGTAGAGACTAAACCAGCGTCAACTCTATCAGCCACCGCTTGGTTATTATCACAAAGTGCTAAACCATACTTTTTCCAAATTAAGCCAAATGACGAGTATGGCGTGCCATTTTCGCGCTCGCCTGCGCCGCCGCGTTGGTGGTGATCAAAGCGTCCTGTGTCAGGGTTGTATTCGCCACCTACATCAACAACAATATCGGCACTTTCTATTACTGCTTTATCGCGGGTTCGTACCAAGTTAAAGGCAGGCAATACATGCTTAAGTACCGCAATACTAAACACGTCATCGGCATGGAAATTACCACTGTGGGTTACTACTGTTAAATCGCTCATTGGTTTTGGGCTACTTTTAAAAAAGATAAAATTCTCACTTATGAAGTGCTAAATAAAGGTTTATACCCGTTTGCTTAATCAAGTAATTTATTTTGAAGCAAAAAAGCTTGTTTATAGCCAGGTTTTGCCTCTTAAAATCATTAAGTATTACTGTGCACAGGTATTAAATATACGTGGCGAATTTTATACGAAGATAGCAGTGAAAAACAGTGAAGTATTTTTTGCGCCTACAGAGTCAGTTATAGGCACACAGTAGTAAATAGCTTATTTATTCTGGCTCAGGGCTCAGGGCAAGCTCCATAAATACACTTTGTGGGTTATCTTGATACGAGCCAAAGCTTGCACAGCGCGCAAAACCTAAATCTTCATATAAACTAATTGATTCGGTTTGCTTTGGGCCTGTTTCTAATCGGATAAGTGGAATTTTTGTTTCGCCGGCGTAATGCAGTAAGTTTTGCATTATGCGTCTTGAAAAACCTCTACCACGGTAACTTGGTTTTACGTATAAACGCCTTATTTCGCCATATAGCGCGCCGTCATTTTGCTTAACAATAGCGCCACAGGCAATAATGCCATCTTCGTTTTTTAAACCAATTGCGTAAACGTTGTCTTTGCTTAATTCTTCTAATTTGAGAGATTGGGCTGTAGCCACGGGGTATAAGGAGTTTATCAGTCTATCTATATCTGCAAACACATTAACTACATCAGGATCCTTAGGGGTTAATTCGACTAACTGCATCTCTTGTCGTCCATTTTATTATTTTGAATCGTTATAGTGGCTTCATAATATATACTTAATACGCGTGTTCCTAGTGTTGTTTAAACAAAATGTTTTAATAAGGTAAAAATAGCTTTATTAAAACGTTAGCTTAATTTACAAAAACGACGCACAGCCTGCTAAGCACTTAGGCTTTGCTTTTTTAATTGATGGGCATGCCACTTAATATAGTTACTGGCATTCATAGGTTTTGCGACTAAATAGCCTTGTATACAATCTGCATTGAGCAAGTTTAGTAACTCAAATTGCGCCTCTTGCTCTACACCTTCGGCAACAACGGTAATGTCTAAACTTTTGCCCAGGCTTATAATCGTATTAACAATATTAAAGCCTTTGCCTTTATCTAAAATCTTATCGATAAAGCTTTTATCAATTTTTATTTCCTGAACGGGGAACGCATTTAAATGGGCTAAACAGGAATACCCTGTACCAAAGTCGTCAATAGAAAACACAAAACCTTGTTCTTGTAGCTCCGTCATTTGCTTTATTGTGCTGTCAATATCGCCCGATAGCATGGTTTCGGTGATCTCAAGTTTAATATGCTGCGGTTTTATGTTGAACTCTTTAATTGTAGAGCAGAGCTCACGGGTAAGCTGCGCAGAATTAAACTGTATATGACTAATATTTATAGATACGCTAAAGTGCTCATCTATCATGTTTTTTTCATTAAGTTGATTAATAAGGCTGCATATATTGCGAAGCACTATGTTTTGCAGTTTTTGAATCAGGCCATATTGCTCTGCAATAGGAATAAACTGATTAGGCGCAATAACCCCTTTATTAGGGTGTATCCACCTTATCAGGGCTTCTGCACCTACTATCTTTCCTTGCATACTAATTTGCGGCTGAAAATACGCACAAAATTCGTTATTAGCGATTGCTCTTACAATATCCGTTTCTAATTCGGCTTGGTTTTCGAGTAAAGTTTGCAGTTTAGGGTCATAAAAGCTGCAGCTATTGCCACCTTTTGCCTTAGAGCGGTACATGGCAGTATCTGCAAATTTTAATATGTTATCGGTGGCTGTGTGCTCTTCATTAATTAAGCAAATACCTATACTGCAGCTAACTTGAAATGCCAGCTCCCCTATTGCAAACTTATCATTAAACACGCCTTGTACTTTTTTAGCGACTATTTCGGATTCAATACAGGCTTGGTGATTATGCTCGCCAATGTATTCGAGTAAAATAATAAATTCATCACCGCCCACTCTAGCTAAAGTATCAGATGATCGTATTACGCCACCTAAGCGTTTTGCTAATTCTATTAATACTTGATCTCCGGCGCCGTGGCCTAATGAATCATTTATTCTTTTAAAGTTATCAACATCTAAAAACAGTAATGCGCCCGTTTTTTTGGTGCGTTTAATACGCTCTGCACACTTTGCTAGGCTGTCGCTGAGCATTCGTCTATTAGGGAGCCCTGTTAGTGGATCAAAAAACGCAAGCCGTTGAACTTCTTGCTCGGCTTTTTTGCGAAGGGTCACATCTCTTGCCATCCACACTACGTGCTTAAGTTCTGGTTTTTCTGGCTGGTAGTTAGTAAGTGCAGCCGCTCTTCCTTCAAAGGTTATGTGGCCTTTGGGCACGGCTAAATCGTACTCAAATATTTGCATTTCATTGGTGCGAATGGTTTTTTTAATAATCCCCATGATCATGTCGGCATCTTTTTTTGGGAACAAGTCTTGCACATTTTGACCAATTAAGTCGGTGGGCGATTCAAGTAATAAGTCACTCGAGGTACCGTAAATATCGGTATAGACGCCCTCTTCGTTCAAAATCAAAATAAGATCGGGCATCACTTGCGTAAATGCTTTAAATTTTTCATTACTTTTTTGCAGGTCTGCCACTAGCTGCCTAGCTTTGAGCGACTCTGCGTTTTTTTCTAGTGCTATGCTAGAAAAATGTACAAAATAGTCAATGAGTTCTAAATCTTGCTGTGTAGGTGCTTTAGGGGTGCCGTGGTAAATAGCAAAAGTGCCTAATATTTCATTGGTGGTTGAAATAACCGGGGTTGACCAACAAGAATATAAACCGTACCTGTGCGCTAAATCTTTGTAATCTTCCCACAAGGGCGAAAGGTCAATATTTTGCGCAATAACTCGCTCATTTTTATAGGCTGCGGTGCCACAAGACCCTACATTCGGGCCTATAAATACACCATTAATTGCCTTTAAATATTCATCATCAATATTTGGGGCAGCACGATGAAATAACTGATTACCTGTTAAAGACAGTATTGAGCATCTTGCAGAGCTGTCTTCAATAACTTGCTCTATAGCTAAACAAATATCTTGTAAAACATCGTCTAAGGCAATGCCTAACGCGATTTTAGATAATATATCCTGCTGGTGAGATAACAATTGTTTTAGTTTTGCAGTATTCATACTTCACCATGCATCTAGGTACTTTTATGTTGCTACGCACTTTAAAAAAGTGCAGTGCATCAACAAATTCCTGCTCTTAGTTCATATATTTAAAATGAGTATAGTTAATAAACTTACAGCGCGAGTTTTATTATTACTATTATGGAAATTGTTTTTAATAAAAAAGCTAAAAAACAACTTTAGTATGCGTTAAGCCTACATTGTTTTGCAACAAAAAATAAACATCCGTAACAAAAACAATCCAGCCAACACACTCTAAAACTTTTTAAAAATTTTGCAGGTTTAACACTTTGTTACTTAAAAAGGCTGTTCAAAATTATCAGTCTAATTATACTGCATCCAGATATGAGTCTTTTTTGAGGTTACTGTGCAGATCATACAAGGTATGGAATATTTTTTTTCAGGCTTTAAATTAATTAGTCAAAAAGGCCTTAAGCGCTTTGTGCTTATTCCACTTTTACTTAATATTTTATTGTTTGGTAGTTCATTATTCTTTTTATTTGGTTGGTTAAGCGACAGCTTTAATTATATAAACAACATGTTACCTGAGTGGCTAAGCTGGCTTGAATGGTTAATGTGGCCCCTTGCCGTGCTTGTGGTGCTATTTAGTTACAGCATGCTATTTACGGTAATAACCAACTTTATTGCGGCCCCTTTTAACGGACTACTCAGCGAAAAAGTAGAGCTTTATTTAACGGGTCAAAAAATAAATGACGACGGTTTTGCTGATTTAGTAAAAGACATTCCACGCATGGTAGGCAGAGAGTGGACAAAGCTTTGCTATTACTTACCCCGCGCTATTGGCTTTTTTATTTTACTGTGGATTTTACCCGTTATTGGACAAGTGTTATGGGTTTTATTTACATGTTGGATGTATGCTGTGCAATACAAAGATTTTGCCTTCGATAACCATAAAGTAGGCTTTAAGCAAATGAAAGACGATTTAAAGTCTAAACAAGGTTTATCTTATGGCTTTGGCTTTGCTGTTATGCTGCTCACTGCAATCCCATTTATTAACCTAATTGTTATGCCCGTTGCTGTGTGTGGCGCTACTCGTTTGTGGGTAGATAATTATCGCTCTAAATACCGAGCGGGCTAAATAACACTACGGCAAATAATAAAAGCACCTTTTGGTGCTTTTATTTTATCTATATCAACTTAAGTGCAGTGTAATTTAGTCTAGCGCGCCTTGGCAGTGCTGCATTTTTTTCATCTTGTAAAGTAAACGCTGTGATCACTATCGAGAATAACTGCTTTTTAAAAGTAATGTTAATGACTTCGCCTATTTTAGTTTTATAAGTGTGTTGCTGATTAAACAGTTTAAGTTCACCGTTTGCTAATTGCTCAACATACAAATAGGGGGTGTGCAAAGGCAGTTTTAACCTTATAACATTTAAACTGCTTTGCTCCTGTACTGCAATCCACGCCCCATCTTTATAAAGCGTATTAAAACGCGTTATGCCCTCGGGCTGAAGTACAGAGTCGTTTTGTATTAAACACGTGCTACACCCGTTTACTCGCCTTTGCTGCCAATTTACTGGCTTGTTATTATAATAAAGCGCATCAGTTAGTAACCATTCACTACTATGGCTACTACTGGCTTTATTAATAGCGCCTTGGCTACAGGCAGCAACTAAACAAATAATAGCTCCTTGTAAAAGTGCAGCTTTTATAAATCGGTAGCTCATTTAGCGCTCTTTGATTGCTTTAATTTGGTTAATTATAGCCTCGCTTGGCGCTGCTTCTTTTATATAGCTAGGCAATGAAACAGAAACAGCGTGAACACGCTGCTGTTGATACAGCTTATGGCTCATCGTACTTGCCACACCAAATCGGTTACCTGCACTTTGTGAGTAAAACTGTAAGTTAATCATGCTCCACTCATCGGTATCCGTTAATACAGTAATTTGCGAGTCTTGGTTTGCATCAAAGTTAGTTAATGTATCGCCTAAAATTGCATTACAATTATAATCGACCGCCTCAGAGCCAGCCCTGTTTAATCCTGCGCTTTCATCAATAGCACTTTCATTTATATTTGCAGCGCTGCCGTTTGAATAATCAATGATAAAATCATCCGTTGATCCTGTTTGATTATTAGTATTTGGCACAAGGTCGCAGTTAATGTTGTTGGTATAAAACCGGTCGTAATAACGGTCACCTTCGTTATTACCTATGGTTGCGAGCCCCGTTAATTGATATAGATAATTCATTGAGCTTAAATGATTTGGCTTAAAGTTCACTTCTTCGTCGCCGCCATGATAAAGCCCTAAATTATGCCCCAACTCATGAAAAATAGTAGACGCTTGGTAATTGTTCGTCACATTTTGTGATGTTTGATCATCAACCGATAACCCCCATCCGCCCATAGTCAGCATTAGGTCATTACCATTTATTTCGGCAATACCTGAGCCGCTAATGCTGCCATCTTCGTTACCACTGTTTGCCATTAATAAATAATGAAAAATTGGGCGGCGCGTTGTATCGGCATATTCCATTTTATAGGCAAATAAATTAGCGGTACCTTGGTCATATTCAAAGGGCGTGTAGCTGTTAAACGGTACGGTTGTACCGCCTCCTAAATCAAAGTTAGCGGTGGAAATACCTGTGCTTTGGTCAAACAAATCGCCTACATCAAAATGCACTGTATAACCGTTACTTGCAAATACGCTCACTACTTTTTCTAATGCTGTACGCTGTGGCGTAATACCTATATCGGTACTGTCCATATAATCAATTTCTATAAATATATCTTTTTGATTTTCCCGCGCACCCCATTCATATAAAGGCAGCCCGCCAAACGTTGCGCCTTCTTGCTCACTGCAATCTGGGATCCCATCTAAATCTGTATCGGTATCACAGCTAATATCATTTTGCCCTGCCGGCGTATTAAACACTGAGTAAACCCAATCACTTGCTTGATTAGTATCTGTTGCATTAAGCGCACGTTTTAAGCTTGACCCTTGTTCGGCCTGCATTTGAGGTGCGTTATCGCCTTGCCATTGCGTGGCACTAACCGGTTGCTGGGTAGAATTACCAAATTTAACAAAGTCGATTGTTTGTGTGGCGGCGCTATTTAATAACTCTGCAAAGCCATTTATATACCAGTAAGGACGTAGCGCATCGCTTTGGTTACCCACCAGCACAATTTTAGGGTTATTAAGTGCCGCGCTTGCTAAAAACTCATCACCAAAACGACTTTGCAGTAAAATATAACTGCCGTTTTCTAATACTTTGTTGGGTAATGTAAATACTTGCTCTGCGCTCACTGAGCTATCAAGCATATTAATTGCGCGCGTTTTTAATGAATAGTTTTGTAAATTAACAGCCTCTCCTGTGCCGTTATAAATCTCTACCCAGGGCGTATCATTAGTAAATTGCACCGATATGAGTTCGGTTATTTTTAAATCTTGGGTTGAGGTGGTAAATTCACTCACTTGGCCTGCTGTCGCAGCAGTACCAAAAAAATTAACTAATTGGTCATTTACACGCACTTTGTAAAGCGTGTTTTCTGAAAAATCAGCGCTTAAGTTAACGTTTTTAAAATAGCCACTCGTCTCATCAGGCGCACCAGATACGCTCTCTACATTAAGTGCAACACAGCTTGCAAAATCATCACTTGATACCTGAACACTGCCTTCGCAGCTCCCCGCGCTACTATTTACGGTTAACGAACTGCTCAGCATCACATCTGAAAACGTAATGCTAATGGGGGTGTCAACCAGTACCGGTTCATCTGCTCCATTAGGCGTTATTTCTGTCACCGTTGCAGCGCTGGTATCAATAATTGTCGTATTAAGTAAAAAGTTTGTGCTGTCTTCACCATCACTAGCAGTCAGTGTATAGCTTTTTGCAGAAATACTATTTACAGGCGGTGTATAGCTAAAGCGCAGCGCTTGGGCATCAATAACGCTCACCTGCGCCCCTTCTAGGTCATCTGGAAAAGTAATTTGTACCGTATCGCCATCGGCATCATTTACCGTCAAATTAAATTCAGCACTTAAGTTATATTGCACCTCGACGGTTACATCGTCTGCCACAGGCGGATTGTTAGGCGGCACCACAATCACCGTTTTTTGGGCGCTATTAGTAGCATCGTCGTTATCTCTAACGGTGGCTAAAAAGGTAATATTGGTATTTTGAGCAACTGTTGGAGCATTAAACGTAATGCTGGAGTCGGTTTGCGTAAATTCGACCACGGGGCCGTTTGTTTGCTGCCAGCTTAGCTCGCTAATGGTGCCATCGCTGTCCTGCGCTGTAGCTGTTATTGTCACTGACTCATTTTGCATTGCCTCGTCAGGCCCAGCTAAGGTAACACTAGGTGCGCTATTTAATTGCGTAATAAGTACTGTCGCACTGCTTTGTACAGTGCCCCCGGCATTGTCGGTTACAGTAACACTAAAACCAAGCGTTTCATTTTCACTTACATTTGGGGCGGTAAAGCTTAATTCACCTTCAGTTTGGCTAAATTCGATGGAGGAGCCAGCAGATTGTACCCACACTATGGCGCTAATTGTGCCATCTATGTCTTGTGCATTAGCAATTAAACTAACTTGGTTATTAGCCAGTGCACTGCTTGGGCCTGTAATATTAACTGTGGGAGGCGTATTTTGAACCGTGATAGTCCCAGAGAACACTTGCTCTGTAGTGGCGCCGTCATTATCGGTTACTAGCACCGAAAAGCTAAAATCAGTGTCGCTTTCTACACTGGGGGCCGTTACTGTGAGTATATTGCCATTAGCTGTAAAGGTAAATTCAGGCCCCGACAGCTGCTGCCATTGATAACTAGAGACTTGCCCGTCGCTATCGCTTGCCTGAGCCGTAATAGTAAAGGTTTGGTTAGCAACAATAACGCTGCTGCTTACATCAACACTTACAGTAGGGGCGGTATTGCCAGTTGAGCCACTATCGGTGGCGTCACTATCGCTGCCACCGCCGCCGCAACCGGCTATTAAAAGTGATAAAAAAAGTAATCCTAGCCATTTATAAACATTATTTAATACCACTTTTATGCCTCTATGATTTAGCTATACAAATTTTGGGGCACCTTAACAACGTTTAAATGAACGGTAATTTCCTCACGATCATGATACAAATGCTTAGCTTGCAACTCATAGGTTATACCGTACTTAGTAAGCTCTTCTTTGATCATCGTTAGGCATTCATAAACACTATCAAAGCGTTTTTTCATAGGCAGCTTTAAATTAAATATCAGCTCTTTGGCGTATGCATTTACTGCCCAGTCAATCATTAGATTAGTCACTTTGGTTGGTTTTTCCACCATATCGCACACTAACCAGTTAATATTTCTTTTTTCTGGGCGGTATTTAAAACCATCGGCTCTAAAGTGTTTAACTTGGCCTGTTTCCATCAAACTATCATTCATTGGGCCATTATCTATTGCGCTAACAAACATCCCTCTGCGTACTAATTGATAGGTCCAACCGCCTGGGCAAGCGCCTAAATCAACCCCTCGCATGCCTGGTTGTACTCGCGCTTCTCGCTCTTTTTCAGGGATAAAAACATTAAAGGCTTCGTCAAGTTTTAACGTTGAGCGGCTCGGTCCGTCACTTGGCATACGTAAACGTAAAATGCCCATAAAAAACGGCGAATTATTATAACTATACGAATACCCTACATACGCGGCATTGTTTGCTAAAAATAGTACATGCATTACCGGGCGGTTTGCCTTTGGCTCACGTAATACCGTGTTTTGCTTTTCGAGTGCTTTTTTTAACGGCGTTGATATTTTTTTACAAAAGGTCAGTAGCTCTTTGCCTTCGTTAGTATCGGGAGTTTCTACGCGCAATTCACTACACAAAGGAAAATCCTTTGCGGCTTCTTTTAATGCAGTGACCCTATCTTCTACCGGCATATTTTCGATTAACGTGCCAGCAAACCACTGGCGCGCAAATACCATATTTTTAAAGTCGACCTTTTTGATTATTTCGTCGCTGTGTTGCGCTTCAAAACATTCATAAATCACGTAGCCGGTATTTGGTTTGGCTTTTACATAGCCGGCAAAACCTTGCTCGGCAGCATGAAACGTTATTTCAGCAGCCGCATCGTTTTCAAAACCACTACGACAATAAATCACAACACTAGACATATTAACCCTTAAACTCTTTAAAACTTAAATCGTGCAACTTGCACTAAAATAACAACCCAACCAATTATAAAACATAACCCACCTAATGGGGTTATTGGGCCTAACCACTTCATGCCGCTTAGGGCTAGTAAATATAAACTGCCACTAAAAAGCAGTGTACCGGCAATAAAAAAACCTCCCGCCACGGTTAAATTAATACCCCACTTAATAAGAATCGCCACGGCTATAAGCGCTAAACCATGCACCATTTGATACTCAGCGGCGGTTTTAAATACCCCGAGTGAATACTCAGTTAAACGACTTTTTAAACCATGCGCGGCAAACGCCCCTAACATAACCGACAGCATGCAAAAAAAGCTGCCCGTGAGTAAAAATAATTTAATCATAATTGCTCAACTCTATTGGCTATAAATTTACTTGCTTCAAGCGCTGCAGTTTCACGGTTTTGCAGCTCGCTCACACCACTTTTTCTGCGTGGTTTGAGTGAATGGTCGCCATCGCTAAGCCACACATAGCTTGGCTGTTTTGGCATAGAAAGCGTTTTAAGCTCTTCACGGGTGCCAAAGGTATCTCGTTCACCTTGTAAGACTAAAAACGGGCAAGGTATGTCTGCAAAATGATCGGTGCGTAGCTTATCTAGCTTACCGGGCGGATGAAACGGATAGCCAAACGCTAATACACCTGCAATCGGTTGTGTAGAGCTACAAGCAAGCATAGATGCCATCCGCCCGCCCATCGACTTGCCGCCAATAAATAACGGTAAATTAGGTTGCGCATTTGTTAGTACTTGCTCGTAATAAGCTAACAGTTTAGGGGCTCGCTCTGGGGGTCTACGTTTTTGTGTTTGTTTAGCAATTTGCATGTATTCAAAATCAAATAAACCTACATCAATACCCTGCGCACTAATGAGTTTAGCCATATGCTGCATAAAATCAGAATCTGATCCAGCTCCGGCACCATGTGCAAATATAAACTGTGCAATAGCCGGCTGCGTTGCGCTTTTAAACCATTCAATCATTATTAATACTCTTGTTCTTGTTCAACTAAGCTCAGCATCCAATCTTTAAACGAAACTATTTTACCCAGCTCTGTTTGCGACTCTCTTATCACTAAGTAATACGCGTTTTTACTCTCTAAGCTGTGGCTAAATGGGATCACTAAACGGCCCGCGTCAATATCGGGTTTGGCAAGCACACTATTGCCTATTGCTACACCTTGGCCGTGTACCGCGGCTTGGAGCACCATTGATGAGTGGCTAAATATAGGGCCTTGATTCACTTGTACATTACGTACACCCGCCGTTTTCATCCAGGTTTTCCAATTACGGCGCGTGGTATCGTGTAACAAAGTGTGCTGCGCTAAGTCACTCGGTTGATTAAGCGGTTTATGCCCGCTTAATAACAGTGGGCTACATAACGGCACTAAATACTCGGTGTGCAATTTGTAAGTTTGAACTCCACTCCAGTGGCCTCGGCCGTAGTAAATAGCAATATCTACATCATCGGTTAACGAGTTTTCGTCTTGGTCTTGCGCTTTTATACGCACATCGATTTCGGGGTGGAGTTCGTTAAATAAACTTAATCGAGGTACCAACCACTGAATTGCAAAACTCGGGGTTAAACTTACGGTAAGCGAGCCTTTTGCACCGCGAGCAAGTAGCTTTTCGGTGGCATCTATCAGCTGGGTAAAAATCTCTTTAATATCTAAAAAGTAGCCTTGGCCTTCTTCGGTTAATAATAACGAGCGATTTTTACGTAAAAACAATTTTAAGCCTAAATGCTCTTCAAGTGTTTTAATTTGATGGCTCACTGCCGCTTGCGTTACATACAGCTCTTCTGCTGCTTTAGTAAAGCTTAAATGACGTGCCGCGGCTTCAAAAGCTTTAAGTGCGTTTAATGGGGGGACTCGTCTTGACATAGTAACCAAGCTTAGAATTAGTTTTTCTTATGCGTAAGATTATATACAGCATCGTTGTGTGTGTATATTAATGGAATAAAAAAAGCGACCTAAGTCGCTTTTTAACTATTACCTAAATAGGTGTTAAATTATAAATCGCTTGCGCTTGTATCAAGTGGTGCAAAGCTTTTAATTAAATCATCTACCGCTTTCATTTGCGATAAGTACCCTTCCAACTTGCTAAGTGCTAATGCACATGGACCATCACACTTTGCTTCATTAGGGTTAGGGTGCGCTTCAATAAATAGGCCCGCAATGCCCAGTGCCATGCCGCTGCGAGCAAGCTCGGCAGCTTGTGCACGGCGTCCATCAGCAGAGTCTGCTCGCCCGCCTGGGCGCTGTAGTGCATGAGTGGCATCAAAAATAACTGGTGCCATGGCTTTCATGTCATCCATACCTAGCATATCAACAACTAAGTTGTTGTAGCCAAAGCTTGAGCCGCGCTCACACAGTGCAACATTATCATTACCTGCTTCATTAAATTTAGTAATGATATGACGCATTTCGTGCGGTGCTAAAAACTGTGGTTTTTTCACATTAATAATGGCACCCGTTTTTGCCATAGCTACCACTAAATCGGTTTGGCGTGCTAAAAATGCAGGTAACTGAATTACATCAACCACTTCAGCAACAGGCGCTGCTTGGTGTGGTTCGTGCACGTCGGTTATAAGCGGGATATTAAAGGTATTTTTAATCTCTTCAAATATTTTTAAGCCTTCTTCCATACCAGGGCCGCGGTAAGAATTTATTGATGAGCGATTCGCTTTATCAAACGAGGCTTTAAATACATAAGGAATATTTAATTTAGACGTTACTTCTACATAGTGCTCTGCAATGCGCATTGCTAAATCGCGCGACTCTAAAACATTCATACCACCAAATAATACAAATGGTTTGTCGTTTGCCAGCTCAATATTATTAATATTAATTACTTGGTTGTTCATTTAAATTCCTTAAGGTGCAACTGCTTGCATCATTAATCCACAAATGTAGGCCATATATGTACCTACACCATACCCTAGTACAGCTAATAAAACGCCCACTGGCGCAAGCGAAGGGTGAAACGCAGAAGCCACCACAGGCGCCGACGCAGCGCCGCCAACGTTAGCTTGCGAGCCCACCGCCATATAAAATAACGGGGCTTTTATTACTTTGGCTACAATCAGCATTAAACTTGCGTGTGTTAGCATCCAAATAGCCCCAATTAAAAATAACCCAGGGTTACTAAATATAGCGGTTACGTTCATATGTAAGCCAATTGATGCCACTAAAATATATAAAAAGCTTGAAGCCACTTTTGATGCGCCAAACGCTTCTATTTGCCTTACTTTAGTAAATGATAAACTAATACCAATAGTGGTTGAAATAACAATTAGCCAAAAGAATTTACTGTTTAAGCTGTACTCTTTAGCCCACGCGTAATTGTTTGCAAAAAACGGCCCTAAAAAGTCGGCACAAAAATGAGCAAGCCCCGTTATACCAAATGCTATGGCAATAATGGTCATGTAGTCATTGAGTGTCGGCATGCGGGCATGCTCTGCATGGTATTGCTCAACACGGTTTTTTAAATCTTCTATGGCGGTTGTATCAGCCCCTGTTGCGGCATCAATTTTTTTATGGTTTGCGGCCATTAGTAATAAAACAGCCATCCAAATATTCGCCACAATCACATCAACGGTCACCATAACCGAGAATATATCGCCGCCCACTTCAAACATTTCTTTCATTGAAGCTTGGTTAGCGCCGCCGCCAATCCAGCTGCCGGCAACCGTTGTCATACCGCGCCAAACAGCATCTGGGCCGTGGCCGCCTACTAAATCAGGGCTAAATACACTAACCACTAAAATAGATAAAGGCCCACCAATCACAATACCCAGCGTGCCCACTAAAAACATAATTAGCGCTTTGGGGCCTAAATTAATAATCGCTTTTAAATCAATACTAATGGTAAGTAAAATTAAACATGCTGGCAGCAAATAGCGCGAAGCAACATAGTAAACATTTGAACTATGTCCATCTACAATGCCAAACGTATTGAGTAAAGAAGGTAAAAAGTAACACAGCAATAATGCTGGTACATATTTATAAAATGCTTTTAGTTTGGGGTTTTCGCTGCTAGAGGTTTTAAAAATGAACCCTAAAATTACAGCAAGCAAACCCAGTACAACAGCATCATTAGTAATTAATGTAGTGTGAGTATCAGCCATATTTGTTCCTATTCTTAATGGTGTGTTTTATTATTATCTTCAAGTTCTTCTAGTTGATGCTGAATAATCTCGATTGCCGGATCGTCCGGGCACTCATCAATAAAAAACTGTAAATCATCGCGTGCCATTTTAGGACAATCTAACTGATTGAGTAAGTAACCTCTGTCGCGTCTCTCGTACGGGTCATCGCCTAATAGCTCCATTAGCAACTCAACACATACCAGCGCGTGGCCAAATTTATTTTCGCTAATAAACGACCATTTTTGCTGCGCTAAAAACAATTTATAAACTTCATCGTTATAAATAAGTTCAAGTGGCTCTTGCTCTTGGCCATTTTCTTCATCCGCATTTTCAGGAATGATGTACCAGCTTTGTTGCCCACTGCTAGGCTCAATAATGTAGCCTTCTTCATCACTTATTGCGACATGCACGCTAATATCACCCTGGTTAATACACACACTGGCATCTAATTGCGCTTGCTCAAGCAAATGGCTCAATAAAATACCTAATGTGGTTATAGAGCCGCTGCGCATAGTGAGTGTATAGCTTAAGCTATTTATTTTATGCTCTGGCACCTTTAGCCCAGAGGCGCTAAATAGCCATTTGCTATAAAAAATATCAAGAAGGGCTTCTAACCTATCGTGTGGGTCTTTTTGCTTTGCGCACATAGCAGTGATCTGCTGCTCAAAGTCAGTTAATACAGAAAAAGTTGGCGCTAAATCTATTTGAGGGTCCCATTTCGACTCTGCATTAATACACCGATAAAGTGGCGGTGGAGTAAATTCATCATATGCATCATCTAAATAAGATTCGTCGTGTTCGTCATACCCGAGGGTGGTCATCAATACTGCAACATTTATTAAAAAACGAAGGCGTAGTTTACCTAATTTTACGGATAGATACCAATACAGCGAAGCTCCCACCCGTAATTATACCCCAGAGGTGTGCTTTATAGTAAAAGGAGTAGGCCAGCCTAGCTGAAAAATGGTGAAGGCTATGAGACGTGCAGAGGTGTATTAACTGTGTTAACTGTTACTTAAGTTCCTTGGGGGTTTAAGTTCCTTAAGAGTATTAGCTCCTTACGTTTAAGCTCCTTGCGTATTTAAGTCCCTTGCCTTTAAGTATAGTGCGTGTTTAAAAAGTATATACACGCACCGACACTTAACTTGCAACAAAGTAGGTATTATAAAAGTAGCGGCGATTTTGCCGTTGCCAAATACCCTATCGCTAAAATCACAATCGTGTTAACTACCACATACATAATTTTTGGCAGCGTATTAGTTTGTTTAGCACTAATAATACCTATCGCAATATAAATCACTACAAGCACTATTTTTTCTAATAACCATAGTTGCTCAAAGGGGTTTATTTTTGCCATGAACACCAATGTTATTGCAGAAATAAGTAATAAAGTGTCAATGCTGTGACTGCCAATAAAAACCAGTTTATTTTTGGCAAGCTTGCCACTGCCCATACGCGAAAAAGAGCGGATGTAAAATAAGATAACGCTTAGCATAGCAATTGCCATGTGTGAGTGTTTTACTGCTAAATAATCCATAAGCCTCAGTACTTTTTGTTTTGTTAAATTTAGTTAAGTGCGTTTAATACCATTCCGCTTAATTAAGTGATCTATTTTGAGGATGGAAAAACGTGTTGATAGCTAGGCAAAAAATTTGCTATTTAGTTGTTCTAAATGAGAATTTTTTAACGCTGATAGCAACACGTTTAGCCCCCTCAAAATGATTAAGTATTATTGCTGCTTGGTATAATACCAAGTACTACGCACTGCTTTGGCTATTATGCCTCACAAACTAAAAAGCACATAGTCGCAAGGCTATGTGCTTTTTAAATTTATAGTAACGATTAACGTTGTTGTCGTTGCACGTTCTCAAATGCTAGTTGTACATTTTGCGAAAAAATCTCAATTAAATTACGTTGCGTATCGGTTATATTTTTAGGGATCCCCGATATAAATAACATCGAATTGTGATTGTACTCGCTGCTACAATAAGCAAATAAATAGTTATCTTTATAAATTATGCTTTTATCTTTAAGTGCTTGATGACACGCCTCTAGTTGCTCGTTTTGCAGCACAGCATCTAACTCTTTACCCTCGCTTTGCTCAAACTCACCCGTACCAGAGCGTACTATTAGCTTATCGTTACTATTTTCTTGCGTATTCTGCGCCACTAACGTAGTGGCATACACCGCTTGATCGGCAATGCCTAATAACGAAGTAAGTTGCTGCATCACCCCTTCAATAAACTGCTCTATTGAACGTGTGGCAAATATATCGCGCGAGGCAACAATAATTTTTTCAAGCCCTTCGCGAGATTGCTCTATAGAAATAATATCGCGATACGAGCGTAAGCTCGACATAATCACAGTAAACAGCTTTTGCGCTGTCAGCTCTGTTTTCGATTTATAGTCGTTAATATCGTAATTAATAATGACTTGGCGCTCAGGCGCCTGCCCAGGCTGACCGGTTCTTAAAATAATGCGAATATGATTATTATTAGCTTCTTCGCGAATAAATTTAGCAACCTGTAACCCAGCGTCATCTGTTTCCATTACCACATCTAGCAGTACAATAGCGGCATCTGGGTGCGCATTTATTAATTCTTTTGCTTCAGCGCCCGAGTATGCGCTTAAAAATTCTAAACGTTTGTTCTGAAATTCAAAATCACTCAACGCAAGCTTTGTAACAGCATGAACTTCAGGTTCGTCATCAACGATTAATACTTTCCAAGTGCCAAGCTCTACTTCACTTTCTAACTCATCTGGCTCATCTGAAAATAAAAAATCACCCATCATATTAAAGGTTCCTTAATGCATTTATAGAACACACAATCATGGCTGTTTATTATCAAATTAAGGCCACTGTGCGAGCGTTACACGATCGTTATTTCCCAAGTCTTTTACTGTTTTAATATTTATATACGCCATTTGCTTAAACAAATGCCGAACAGCTTCACCCTGTTCAAAACCATGTTCTATTAAAAGATAGCCACTAGGGAGCAAATAGTCACGTGATTGTGTAATTATTTGTTTTATATCAGCCATTCCTGCCTCATCGGCCACTAACGCAGAAAGAGGTTCAAAGCGCACATCCCCTTCTTTTAAATGTTTATCGTCGTGTTCAATGTACGGGGGGTTGGTCACAATTAAATTAAACTGCTCATTTTTCAGCGCGCTAAACCAGTTACTTTGCTTAACTTGCACATTATTAATGGCTAAACGCTGCTGATTCCGAGTCGCTAAGGCCACCGCATCTGCTACTTTGTCGACTGCTGTAATTTGCCATGTTGGCATTTCACTACCAAGTGCAAGTGCAATAGCGCCGGTGCCAGTGCCTAAATCAAGCACTTTTGCTTGCTCAGGCACGGTAAGTGCTAAAGCTTGCTCAACGAGTGTTTCGGTATCAGGCCTAGGAATAAGCGTCGTTGCATTCACCTCGAGCGCTAAGCTCCAAAATTCGCGCTGGCCAATAATATGCGCTACGGGTTCACCATTTAAACGCCGTTCACAAAATTCATCATATTGGCGCTGTTCGTCGCTGCTAAGTAGGTTATCTGGCCAGGTAAATAAGTAACTGCGGGGTTTTTGAAGAATATGTAACAGCAGTACTTGTGCGTCTAATTTAGCGCTGTCGCTAGTTGGTGCAAGTTTAGTTGCACCAACCGCTATTGCCTGCTCAAGCGTGTGGCTCACAATTACTCATCGCCCATTGCGGCAAGTAAATCAGCTTGATGCTCTTGCATTAATGGATCGATAATTGCGCCTAAATCGCCAGTTACCACTTCGTTTAAGCGATAAAGCGTTAAATTAATACGGTGATCGGTAATACGCCCTTGCGGGTAGTTGTAAGTACGAATACGCTCAGAGCGATCGCCGCTACCCACTAAGTTACGACGCTCAGAGGCCTCAGCCGCATGGCGTTTTTCATCTTCGGCTTGCTGCAAACGCGCGGCAAGTACCGACATCGCTTTAGCGCGGTTTTTATGTTGCGAACGCTCATCCTGACACTCAACCACAACACCCGTTGGAATATGAGTAATACGAATTGCCGAGTCGGTTTTATTTACGTGCTGACCACCGGCGCCGGAGGCTCTAAATGTATCTACTTTTATATCGGCGGTGTTTATTTCAATGGCTTCTGCTTCAGGAATTTCGGCCATTACTGCAACCGTACACGCAGAGGTATGTACACGCCCCTGCGACTCAGTCTCTGGTACACGCTGTACACGGTGAGCGCCCGATTCAAACTTAAGCTTACCGTACACACCTTCACCGCTAATGTTTGCTATAACTTCTTTGTAGCCGCCGTGTTCACCTTCGTTGGTGCTCACCACTTCAACTTTCCATTTTTGTGTTTCGGCGTAACGGCTGTACATTCTAAATAAATCGCCTGCAAAAATAGCCGCTTCGTCACCACCGGTACCCGCGCGTACTTCTAAAAATACATTGTTGTTATCTTTAGGATCTTTAGGAAGCATAAGCACTTGTAGCTCATCTTCTAATGATAAAATTTGCGCTTTAGCTTCTTTGTATTCTTCTTGCGCCATTTCACGCATATCTGGGTCTGAATCTTTTAACATTTCTTCAGCAGTCGCTACATCGTCTTGCGCTTGTTGGTATGCTAAAAATGTTTTTACAATTTCTTCAAGCTCAGAGTATTCTTTTGAAAGAGCACGAAAGCGGTTTTGATCACTAATGACCGACGGATCGCTCAGTAGCGCTTGTACTTCTTCGTAGCGCTCTACTAAGGTTTCTAATTTACGATATACAGACTCTTTCATTTAACTGTTATTCCTGATCAATACCTAACATTTTTTTCAACTGAGTTAGTTGTGCCACTTCACCTTTTTTAGCCGCATCTTGAATTGCACGGGTAGGCGCGTGCATTAAGCGGTTGGTTAATTTATTGGCCAACTCTAATATAATTTTTTCTGCGTCTTTACCTGTATTTAGCTGGCTAACCGCCCGCTCAACAAGTTCTGACTTAATGGTTTGTACGTCGTTTCGGTAGTGGCGAATTAAATCAACCGAATCGAGAGAGCGAACCCACATTTCAAATTCTTTTACGCGCTCGCTTATTATTAATTGTGCTTGTTCCGCCGCCTGTTCACGCGCGGCCATATTCTCGCTTACAATGGCTTGTAAGTCATCAACGGAATATAAATAGGCTGCGTCAAGCTCGCCTACTTGGCTTTCTATATCGCGCGGTACGGCAATATCAATAAACAGCATAGGTTTATGGCGGCGCTGTTTTAATGCTTGCTCCACCACCCCTTTACCTATTATTGGTAACGTACTGGCGGTTGAGCTAATAACAATATCGGCTTTGTGTAAACGCTCAGGTAGTTGTGCCAGCGCAATCACATCGGCCGACACTTCCTGCGCTAAACCGCGTGCACGCTCAATGGTTCTGTTGGCAACCGTAATTTGTTGCGGCTCATTTTGATATAAATGTTTAGCTACAAGCTCTATTGTTTCGCCGGCACCAATTAATAACACATTGGTTTTATCAAGCTTGCCATAAATATGTTTTGCTAAATTAACCGCAGCAAACGCCACCGACACAGCACTGGCACCAATATCGGTGTCGGTACGGACCTGCTTAGCTACCGAAAAGGTTTTTTGAAACAACCTGTCAAACTTAACGCCTACAGCATCGTGTGTTTTGGCGCTATGATAAGCTTGCTTAATTTGCCCTAAAATTTGCGGCTCGCCCAATACCAATGAATCTAAGCCGCACGCAACACGCATTAAATGATTAATGGCTGCATCACCTTGGTGGCAATATATATTTTTGCTCAGTTCGTGTTCATCCAAACCATGGAAACTGGCAAGCCAGGCTAGCAGTGCTTGGGAATTTGACTGCTCAAGGCTACAATAGATTTCGGTACGGTTACAGGTAGATACAATAACGGCTTCGTTAAAGTCGGCATGACCGCTTAATTGCTGGAGCGCCTCAGACATTTGCTCAGGCGAAAAAGCCACTTTTTCACGTAATTCTACGGATGCGGTTTTGTGATTTATACCAAGTGCTATGATGGTCATATTTGCCAAATATTGCTGCGCCCTACTTTAAAGGCGGCAATTTTACCAAAAATCAGCGGAATATGGAAAGTAAGGAACAACATTTGATTAGACATTATTTAATTTTATTCACTCTTTTTTTGTTTTTAGCGGGCTGCGCCCACCAAATTGATACAAAAACAACGCTTTACGATGATTGGAAACCACGCTTAGCAGCGCAAAAAACCTGGCAAGCACAAGGTAAATTAGCGTTTATAAGCCCTGATGAGCGCCAATCTGCAAACTTAAATTGGCAACAAGACGAAAAACAAAACAACTTAGTGCTCACTACATTTATTGGTACTCGTATATTGTCGCTTAAACAAACCCGCACAGGTGCGGTACTTGATTACGACGATAAAACATACACAGATACTAACGCCGCGTTATTATTAAAACGCTTAACCGGTTTTGACCTGCCAGTTGATAACGCTGATAACTGGTTAAAAGGCACGTTAATGTCGCAAACATTAAAAGTAGACGAACTTGGCCGTGCACAACAAGTTATTTGGTACGATAACAGCAATAAAAAGTGGCAAATAACGTATTCAAACTATAAACAGCAAGGTGGCTTTTGGGTTCCTGGCAATGTCACGCTAAAACATCAGCAAATTAAAATCAAAATTCAACTCTACAATTGGCAATTTAATTAAGTATGAATACTAAAACAGCTTTTTCGGTCATTGCACCGGCAAAACTTAACTTATTTTTACACATCAATGCGCGCCGTGATGACGGTTATCACGAACTAGAAACCTTATTTACCTTTTTAAATTTTGGCGACACACTCGACTTTTCAGTTAACGAAGCGCCCACTATTTTAATAACGGGTGATACGAAAGGCATAGCAGATTGCGATAATCTCATCTATAAAGCCGCGTTATTGCTTAAAAATCACTGTGGCATTTCATCAGGTGTAAAAATAAATCTCACTAAACGTTTACCTATGGGTGGCGGTGTAGGAGGCGGTTCATCTGATGCAGCCACCACGTTACTTGCACTTAATAAAATGTGGAATACACAACTAGATATTGATGAATTAGCAAACTTAGGCTTGCAATTAGGCGCCGACGTACCGGTATTTATTCGTGGTAAAAGCGCCATAGCACACGGTATTGGCGAACAATTGGTTGACGTAGAGCTTGAACAAAAATGGTATTGCGTTGTGCACCCTAATCAGCATGTCAGTACCGCTAAAATATTCACTCACCCAGATTTAAAACGCGATACACCAAAAATTTCAGGTGATTGGCGAACCCATAAATTAACCAACGATTGTGAGCCTTTAGTTAAAAAGCTCTGCCCCGAGGTTGAAAAAACCCTGCAGTGGTTGCTAAAATACGCCCCGTCGAAGATGACCGGAACAGGTTCATGTTGTTTTGTCGAATTTGCTAGCCAAGTTCAAGCACAAGATGTACTTGATAACCTCCCCCATACTTGGCAGGGTTTTGTTGCTTCTAGCGCAAATGTCTCACCTGCTCATACGGAGCTTGCCGCCATATTCGATCAATGAAGTAACGTACAAGTAATCATAAGTTAACGCGTAGTGGGTTTTACCTATTTACCCGTTAGTCCAAAAATTCAGTGCCTGAGGAACCCTACCGTGCCTGACATGAAGCTCTTCGCTGGTAACGCAACACCTGAGTTAGCTCAAAAAGTTGCAAAACGTTTGTATATTGAATTAGGCGATGCTGTTGTTGGCCGTTTTAGCGACGGTGAGATCAGTGTTCAAATAAATGAAAATGTTCGTGGCTCGGATGTTTTTATCTTGCAATCAACCTGTGCCCCTACTAACGATAACCTAATGGAACTTATCGTTATGGTTGATGCTCTACGTCGTGCATCAGCAGGTCGTATTACTGCCGTCATTCCTTATTTTGGTTATGCACGTCAAGACCGTCGAGTACGTTCTGCGCGCGTTCCAATTACCGCTAAAGTTGTTGCCGATTTCTTATCAAGTGTAGGTGTTGACCGCGTTCTTACGGTTGATTTACACGCTGAGCAAATACAAGGTTTCTTTGACGTACCAGTAGATAACGTATTTGGTAGCCCTGTATTACTTGAAGATATGGAAGAGCGTGAGTTTGAAGACGTTGTTGTAGTATCACCAGATATTGGTGGTGTAGTACGTGCCCGTGCTATTGCAAAACTACTTCACGACACAGACCTTGCTATTATTGATAAACGTCGCCCTCAAGCAAACGTTTCTCAAGTAATGCATATTATTGGTGATGTTGAAGGCCGCGACTGTATTATCGTAGATGATATGATTGATACCGGTGGTACTTTATGTAAAGCCGCAGAAGCACTTAAAGAACACGGTGCTAAACGCGTATTTGCCTATGCAACGCACCCTATTTTATCTGGCAAAGCTGCAGAGAACATTCGTAACTCAGTAATTGATGAAGTAATTGTAACTGACTCAATTCCGTTATCTGATGAATTAAAAGCGCTTGATAAAGTAAAAGTACTAACTCTTGCTGACATGTTAGCCGAAACAATTCGTCGCATCAGCAATGAAGAATCTATTTCAGCGATGTTTGAACACTAAAATCACACATTCGTTGGAACATATAAGCGCCTTTTGGCGCTTTTTTTGTATGTGTTGTTTATTTTATCGGGGGGCGGTGTTATGATAGCGCGCCTTTTGGGTAGGGACCTTGGTCGCAAAGGCCCTAACACTTTTAATTATTGGAGACATTATGTCTAACGAAACTTATACTTACAACGCTGAACTTCGCGTAGAAACTGGTACTGGTGCGAGCCGCCGCCTACGTCGCGAAGACAAAGTACCTGCTATCCTTTACGGTGCAGATAAAGAAGCGGTATCGCTTACTCTTGCTCATAAAGACATGATCAAAGCACAAGAAAGCGAAGGTTTTTACACGCACATTCTTACGCTAAATGTTGGCGGCGAGTCTGTTGAAGCTATCTTAAAAGATATTCAACGTCACCCATTCAAGCCAAAAATCACTCACCTTGATTTCCAACGTGTAGATGCAACTCACAAATTAGTAACTAAAGTTCCTCTTCACTTCATCGGTGAAGAAGCAGTTACTAAAGCTGGCGCAACTGTTGTTCACCAGTTAACTGAAGTTGAGATTTCTTGTCTTCCTAAAGCACTTCCAGAATTCGTTGAAGTTAACGTTTCTAATTTAGTAGTTGGTGATTCAGTTCACATTTCTGACCTTGAACTTCCTTCAGGTGTTCAGTCTGTTGAACTAGGTAAAGGCGAAGGCCACGACCTGTCAGTAGTTACAATCAAAGCTAACAAAGCAGCTCCTACTGAAGAAGAAGCTTCAGACGCTGCTGAATAATATTTAAGGTCTTGCACCTTGAATTCTATTCAAATGCTTGTGGGCCTGGCTAATCCAGGCCCCGAATACGCAAACACACGCCACAATGCAGGTGCTTGGTTCATTGAAGAACTCGCAGCACGCTACAACTGCACGCTCAAACACGATCCTAAATATCACGGCCTAACTGGCAAAGTGATCATCCAAGGCCAAGAATTCAAATTATTGATCCCCACCACCTACATGAACTTAAGTGGTAAAGCGGTCGGTAGTTTAGCCAATTTTTTCAAAATCCCCGTGGAAAACATACTTGTTGCCCATGACGAAATGGATTTAGACCCAGGCGTTGCCAAACTTAAAAAAGGTGGCGGTCATGGCGGTCATAATGGCTTAAAAGACATTATTGCAAAAATGGCAAACCAAAAAGATTTTATGCGTTTACGCATAGGTATCGGTCATCCAGGGCATCGTGAAATGGTTACCGGTTGGGTGCTTGGAAAAGCAGCCAAAGAAGACCAAGAAAAAATGGATGCAGCGGTTGATGAAGCAGTTCGTTGTATGGAAATACTTGCAAAAGATGGTGTGTTAAAAGCACAAAACAGACTACATTCTTTTAAACCATAATCGTTTAAACGAATCTTAACAAGGTATCTTACTATGGGTTTTAAATGTGGCATCGTTGGCTTGCCTAATGTTGGTAAATCAACGCTTTTTAATGCACTAACTAAAGCGGGTATTGAAGCCGCTAACTTTCCTTTTTGTACCATCGAACCTAACACAGGTGTAGTACCGGTACCCGATCCTCGCTTAGACGAGCTAGCAAAAATTGTAAATCCTCAACGTATTCTACCTACCAGTATGGAATTTGTTGATATTGCTGGTTTAGTAAAAGGCGCATCAAAAGGTGAAGGTTTAGGAAACCAATTTTTAGCAAACATTCGTGAAACGGATGCAATTGGCCATGTAGTTCGCTGTTTTGAAGACGAAAACGTAATTCACGTTGCAGGTACTATTGACCCTGCTGACGATATTGACGTTATCAATACCGAATTAGTACTTGCCGATATGGACAGCGCTGATAAAGCAATTTTCCGTAACGCTAAAAAAGCGAAAGGCGGCGATAAAGACGCTAAAGAGCAAAATGCAGTACTTGAAAAAGTTAAAGTACACTTAGACGAAGGGTTAACACTTCGCTCTTTAGAGCTTACTAAAGAAGAAAAAGCAGCAATTAGCTCAATTAACTTCTTAACTATTAAGCCTACTATGTACATTGCTAACGTAGCTGAAGATGGCTTTGAAAATAACCCACACCTTGACCGTGTACGTGCTATTGCAGAGTCTGAAGATGCTGTAGTAATTCCGGTGTGTGCTGCAATCGAATCTGAGCTTTCTGAACTAGATGAAGAAGACAAGCTTGAATTTATGGCAGACCTAGGTTTAGAAGAACCAGGCCTAAACCGTGTTATTCGCGGTGGTTACGAGCTATTGCATTTACAAACCTACTTCACAGCAGGTGTAAAAGAAGTACGCGCGTGGACTATTCCAGTAGGTGCAACTGCGCCGCAAGCGGCTGGTAAAATTCACACCGACTTTGAACGTGGCTTTATTCGCGCACAAACCATTGCTTATGACGACTACATTGCGTTTAATGGCGAAGGTGGCGCTAAAGAAGCCGGTAAAATGCGTCAAGAAGGTAAAGAGTACATTGTTAAAGATGGCGATGTAATGAACTTCTTGTTCAACGTATAATTACGCCTAAACAATCTGTTTATAAAAGCCCGCTTAATGCGGGTTTTTTTATGCCTTTATCTAAATAAGTTTTATCCCAAAAGACAAATAGCCTTAATTACTTTTGGCTTTTTATAGCAATTAGCATAATTAAGCGATCTATTTTGGGGATAGAAAAACCTGTTGATAGCTGGGAAAATTCGCTATTTAGTTGTTCTGAATGAGAATTTTTTAACACAGATAGCGACACGTTTAATCCCACAAAATGATATAAGTATTATTACGAATTGGTATTATAATAACGAGCTAAGTTAAATACTTTATTTAACGTAAGAAATACGCATCAGTAATAAGCAAATTGCCCTACCAACTGCCTCCACGCGGTGATTAATATGTAATTTTTAACGCAACTAGCGCACGTTATGGCGACTTAAAATGATTACATAGCCTGGTTGTTAAGTATCATAGCTTCATTCAATAGCTAAAATACTCAATAAACTCGGTTTTAATACAACTTGATCACAAAGCGACTGCATAAATACTCAGCAGTTTTTATATTAACGGTTTTAAGTTGTTATCACTTAGTGTACTTTGACAGTTGATTTACAGTTAAAAAAACAGCAAATTTATTAAAATTTAGCCTCTTAGCTTAATTTTCCTGCAAACAAACCCTGTTAAGTGTTTTTTTGCAAAAAAGGTGTTGACGGATTTGGGTCATATCAGCATAATACGCCCCGCACTCAGCGATGAAGTGATAACAAAAGAGATGGCTAAGTAGCTCAGCTGGTTAGAGCACATCACTCATAATGATGGGGTCACAGGTTCAAATCCCGTCTTAGCCACCATTTTTCTTTTGTTGCTCAATGAAGAGTTTAAAATAACTACCTCCCTTTGATTATTCAAAGTGAAAATGCGGGAGTGGCGGAATTGGTAGACGCGCTGGATTTAGGTTCCAGTATCTTAGGATGTGAGAGTTCAAGTCTCTCCTTCCGCACCATGTTCTGATATGAACTAAACTATCAATTGTTTTCTGTTGGGATATCGCCAAGCGGTAAGGCACCAGGTTTTGATCCTGGCATTCCCAGGTTCAAATCCTGGTATCCCAGCCAACAATGGCTAAGTAGCTCAGCTGGTTAGAGCACATCACTCATAATGATGGGGTCACAGGTTCAAATCCCGTCTTAGCCACCATTTCTTTTTAGAAGTGGCTCTGCAAGAGTTAAATTGCAGCTCAATGAAGAGTTTAAAATAACTACCTTTCTTTGATTATTCAAAGTGAAAATGCGGGAGTGGCGGAATTGGTAGACGCGCTGGATTTAGGTTCCAGTATCTTAGGATGTGAGAGTTCAAGTCTCTCCTTCCGCACCATGTTCTCGATAAGAACTAAAATAATCAGCTAATTCTTTGTTGGGATATCGCCAAGCGGTAAGGCACCAGGTTTTGATCCTGGCATTCCCAGGTTCAAATCCTGGTATCCCAGCCAATTTCTTCTACCAAAGAAATTGCTATAAAGAATGACAATATGCGGGAGTATCGGAATTAGCAGTTGTCTTGAATTAGACGCTGGATTTAGGTTCCAATACATTAACACCTGTGTATGTAAAATGCGGGAGTGGCGGAATTGGTAGACGCGCTGGATTTAGGTTCCAGTATCTTAGGATGTGAGAGTTCAAGTCTCTCCTTCCGCACCATGTTCTTATCTAGAACTAAAACTATTCCAAATTTAGCGTTGGGATATCGCCAAGCGGTAAGGCACCAGGTTTTGATCCTGGCATTCCCAGGTTCAAATCCTGGTATCCCAGCCAATTTCTATATTATCCTGTACTCTTCCTCATTAGCATATTTGTGTATAAACTCATTAATGTTTAATGGCTTGCTAAAATAATACCCTTGCAAATAATCACAATCCATTAGCGTTAATGTTTGTTTAAGATCGTTATCTTCTATTCCCTCTGCCACCACTTTACAATTAAGTCGCGTCGCTAAAAACAATGTCGATTCAACAATCGCATAATCTGCTATTTGAGTCAGCATGTCTTTTATAAATGACTGATCTATTTTTATTTGGCTTATTGGTAATTCTCGCAGTAATACCAAAGAAGAAAAACCAGTACCAAAATCATCTACACTAAATTCAAACCCTCTGCTATTTAGTTTTTGCATCATCGTGCGAGCGGCTTCTAGGTTTGTCATCATGGCGCATTCGGTTATTTCAAAAATAATTGCGTCGCTTAACGTTGGGTCATGCTTTACTAGTTCTTCAACAAACTCATAAAATTCCGGGCTTTCTAAATCTTTAGTAGAAAGGTTTACATGCAACGAACCTATAAACCCAGCTGCTTTTAACTCCTTTAAATGCTTTATTGTTTCTAGTAGCACCCATTTAGAAATATTTAATATCAACCCACTTTGCTCGGCAATGCCAATAAACACCTCAGGGCTAATAAAAGAGCCATCACTTTGCGGCCAGCGTATTAATGCCTCTGCACCATGTACTTCATCGGCTCTGGCATCAAAAATAGGCTGTAAATAAAGCTCAAATTCGTGGTTTTTAATGGCGTGCTTAATACGTGAGGTCATATTTGAAAGCTCATTTGCTCGGGTGCTCAGCGCCTCAAAGTAATGTACATACAGTTGCTGTGTGTCTTTAGCCTCATGCAGTGCTAAGTCTGCTTGCTTTAATAGCTCATTAGCGTGCGACGAGTGATTCGCAAAGGTTGTTATTCCCACAGTCACGTGTACACGTAAGCTATGCTCGTAAATATGAAATGGGTGTTTAGTTGATTTTTTTATTGCTTCAATACATAAGTTAATTGCCTCATTGGCTGAGTTATCAACAATAAGTGCAAATTCATCGCCGCCTAAACGGTACAGCTTGGCTATTCCCACAATATTATGGCTGAGTGTTTTTGAAAAAATGCTTAACAACATATCCCCTACTTTATTGCCGTATGAGTCATTAATCGATTTAAAGCGGTTTAAATCTATAAGCATTAAATAAAACGAAGGCTCGTATTTAACTTGTTTGTTAAGCACCTGAAAAAACTTTTTTCGATTAGGGAGGCCAGTTAAGCTGTCGTTTTCGGCAAGGGTTCGTTGACGTTTTGCAAAGCGGTCTATTTTTAAAATACTTTTATAACTAAGCTGAATAACTAAATAAACAAAAGCGCCGCCGCCAAATAAAATTAGCGATACGCTCATAGCAATAAATCCGGCTATATCGTTATTTACAAAATAATAAAGTACATACCAATAGCCCACTATAAAGCTAAAAATAAGCGCCAGTAGCAAAATCCACGAAACACGGTTAGTTTTTTTACAAATTTTTATTGTTGGCACAATGCTCAGCGTTAGTAGCAAAGCGCCGACAATGAGTATAAAAATAAAAAAATTATCCACAAACACACAACTTTTAATTGGTTAGTAGTTTGAGTATGGCAAAAAAACGCAATAACGGAATAAATTAATAGTGACAACTATGCAGTTGCCCAAGTGGCATAAGAAAGGGAGTGACTGGCTGTGCATTTATTAATTTAGCCAATCACTTAAGCGGATTTAATTAAGCTCCCCACTAATGGCGTATTTTAATACCCAGTTTTTTAAAGGACCGGTATTGTTAGCCATTTTTAAAAACTGGCTGCGTGCCCATTTTAGTGGCGTAATTTGATTAGAAAAACCAAAGTAACACGCATCCATCATGCTCATCATTAATAGGTTGGCTTTACGGCGGCTTCGCTCGTATTCTTTTAGTTTTAGCGGACAACCTATATCATCAGCATCTTCAAGTGCCTGTGCGAGTGCTACCACATCTTGAAAGCCTAAATTAACGCCTTGCCCGGCCAGTGGGTTAATTGTGTGAGCCGCATCGCCCACTAACACCAAACGCCCATTAGAGTAATTATTTGCATGCTGACGGGTAAGCGGAAATACCGCATGGTTTTGCACCTCAAAATCCCCTGCAAGAAGCGGAAACTTATTTAAAACATGCGCTTTAATTTGCTCAGCCGTTAACCCTTTAAAGTTTTGTAAGGTATTAGCGCTGTCGTACCAAATTAAATTAGCGTATGGCGCCTGCATAGGTAAAAAGGCTAACGGGCCTGTAGGGGTAAATTGTTGCCACGTTTTTACTTGCTGCGGCGCATCTAGCTTTATTAGTACGCCCATGCAGTGCTGCTGATACTGCCACCCTGTTACACCAATATTTGCCTTTGCACGTAGCTGCGATTGCCCGCCATCGGCTGCAATAACTAAATCAGCAGTGTAACGGGTATCGCCATAAATAAGGGTGATTGACGTTGTGTCTTGCTCAATAACACTTAAAGGTGCTGATTGTTCAATAACCTCAATATTATAATGTGCAAACTGCTGCCAAAGGCTTGCTTGTATTAAATTGTTTTCAATTAAATGACCTAAGTGCGAAGTATTAATATCAGCGCAATCAAATAATAGGTTGTCGCCACCGCGCTCAAATGCTTCTAACTGCGTGTAAGGTGCTAATCGGTTTTGCCTTAAAATAGGCATAGCCCCTAGCTCGTCCAGCAGGTTTTCTGAAAAACGGTTAATAGCCGATACCCGTATATCTACCTGATCACTTGCTAAAATGGCGTCGGCGTTAATCAGTTTTTTTTCTATTATTTGTACTGACTTTCCTTGCTGTGCAAGCTTTATGGCCATGGCCGCACCGACCATCCCAGCGCCTACAACAATCACTTTGTTTTGAGTCATGTTTTTCATCATTTGGTTAATACGTGAAACTGTTTTGATTGTACCGTAACTCGCCGCATTAGTGCGAGAGTATATAACTATCACGCTATTAAACTGCCTGTGTATTGATTTGAGATCACAAACATGAAAACTATACTTGGATCTGGGCGGGTATCCAGCTAAAATACGCGTCCTTTAAGTGAGCAACCTTGCTCCTTAATCCCGTTTTAAGCACATTTTTGTGCCACTACCGAATTGAACACGAGGCTATATTTCAATGAGCAAAAAGCTGCATATCAAAACTTGGGGTTGTCAGATGAACGAGTACGACTCTCAGAAGATGGCTGATCTTTTAGATGCAACCAACGGCTACCAGCTAACGGAAGAAGCAGCAGACGCCGACGTTATTTTACTTAACACCTGTTCAATTCGTGAAAAAGCGCAAGAAAAAGTATTTCACCAATTAGGTCGCTGGAAGTTATTAAAAGACGACAAGCCAGATTTAATTATTGGTGTAGGTGGTTGTGTTGCCTCACAAGAAGGTGACTCTATTCGCCAGCGCGCACCGTTTGTTGATGTTATTTTTGGCCCACAAACATTGCACCGTTTACCAGAAATGATTAAACAAGTGCAAGGCGACAAAGGCTCATCGGTGGTTGATATTTCGTTCCCAGAAATTGAAAAGTTTGACCGTTTACCAGAGCCAAAAGCAGAAGGCCCGTCTGCATTTGTATCAATAATGGAAGGTTGTTCTAAGTACTGTACTTTTTGTGTTGTACCTTACACCCGTGGTGAAGAAGTTAGCCGCCCATTAGATGACGTATTATTAGAAGTTGCGCAACTTGCTGAGCAAGGCGTACGTGAAGTAAATCTGCTTGGTCAAAACGTAAATGCATACCGCGGTGAAACACACGATGGCGAAATTTGTTACTTCTCAGATTTAATCCGTTACGTAGCAGCGATTGATGGCATTGATCGTATTCGTTACACCACCTCGCACCCGGTAGAGTTTACGCCAGATATTATTGATGCGTACGCTGATGTACCAGAGCTTGTTGATCACTTACACCTACCTGTGCAAAGTGGTTCAGACCGTATTCTTAATTTAATGAAACGCGGCCATACAGCGCTTGAGTACAAATCAACAATACGTAAGCTGCGTAAAATTCGCCCTAACTTAAGCATGTCGTCAGACTTCATTATTGGTTTCCCAGGTGAAAGCAAAACAGACTTTGAAGCCACAATGAACCTAATTAACGACATTGGCTTTGATATGAGCTTTAGCTTTATTTACAGTGCGCGTCCAGGGACGCCTGCCGCCGACTTACCTGATGACGTATCAGAGCAAGAGAAAAAAGAACGCTTATACCTACTACAAAACCGTATTACGCAAATGGCACAACAAATTAGCCGCCAAATGTTTGATACAGAGCAACGTATTTTAGTTGAGGGGCCTTCTAAAAAGAACCCAATGGAATTACGTGGCCGCACCGAAAACAACCGTGTAGTTAACTTTGTTGGCCCACACACAGTGATCGGCCAGTTTGTTGATGTACGTATTACCGAAGCGTTACCAAACTCTTTACGTGGCGATTTAATTCGTACAGAATCAGAAATGAACTTACGTCGTGATATTGCTCCTTCAGCTATTTTAACAAAAGCTGCAAGCGTTGAGCCAAAAATCGATACAACCAACGAAATTGGCGTAGCTACTTTCGTACCGTAGTTGTATAAATTCATTGCGCCAGTAACCCTTACTGGCGCACCCGAATAGGAAGTAATTTTGAGTAATCAGTTAAAAACATTAGAGATTTATTTAGAACCTGCCGACAACAAACGCCTTTCTTCTTTATGTGGCCCGTTTGACGAAAACATCAAACAAATTGAACGCCGCCTAGGTGTTGAAATAATCCACCGCGACAACTTTTTTAAAGTAACAGGTAAACTGCACTCAAGTGCCGCGGCCGTAGACATTTTAAAAAACCTTTATGTTGATACTCAACCTGTTCGTGGCGAAATTGGTGAAATAGAGCCCGACAACGTACATTTAGCCATTACCGAATCAAAAGCCCTAGAACAAGAAGTGCCGCAAAGTGCGTACGGCAAAGAAATGTTTATTAAAACCCGCCGTGGCGTAATTAAACCGCGTAACGACAACCAAGGTTTGTATGTTGCTAATATTTTGCATCACGACATTACCTTTGGGATTGGCCCTGCCGGTACAGGTAAAACATACCTAGCAGTTGCAGCCGCAGTAGATGCCTTAGAGCGCCAAGAAATACGTCGTATATTACTTACCCGCCCAGCGGTAGAAGCCGGTGAAAAACTGGGCTTTTTACCAGGCGATTTAAGCCAAAAGGTAGACCCATACCTACGCCCTCTTTACGATGCGCTATTTGAAATGCTTGGCTTTGAAAAAGTAGAAAAACTTATTGAAAAACACATTATTGAAATTGCCCCACTTGCTTACATGCGTGGCCGTACACTAAATGATGCGTTTATTATTTTAGATGAAAGCCAAAATACCACCGCCGAGCAAATGAAAATGTTTTTAACCCGTATAGGCTTTAACTCTAAAGCAGTAATAACGGGCGATATAACACAAGTCGATTTACCACGCGGTGCGCGCTCAGGCCTTCGTCATGCAATAGAAGTACTTAGCGATGTTGAAGAAATTAGCTTTAACTTTTTCCAATCGCACGACATTGTTCGCCACCCTGTTGTTGGCCGTATTGTCGAAGCCTACGAGCGCAATGACGAAAGCGAGCGACTAAAGCGGATAGAAAATCAAAAAGCCAAAGAGCAACTTGCCGCTCAACAGCCGCCTTCTACTAAAGAGTAATACCGTGAGCACCGAATTAGATTTACAAATAGCGTGTGAGTTTGACAACCTCCCGAGCGAAGAACAATTTGCACTGTGGGCCGATAAAGCCCTGAGCAAGTTTCGTGATGAGTCGGAGCTGAGCATCGTTATAAGCGATGAAGCCCAATCACAACAATTAAACAACGACTACCGTGGTAAGAATAAACCAACCAACGTGTTGTCGTTCGAATTTGAAGCACCGCCAGGCATTGATTTGCCATTAGTAGGTGATTTAATAATTTGCCCAGCCATTGTATTGGCTGAGGCAATCGAGCAAGAAAAGTCATTTCATGACCACTTTGCCCATATGGTTATTCATGGATGCTTGCATTTACTTGGATTTGACCATATAAAGAGTGAAGACGCTTTTGAGATGGAAAGCATAGAAAAGCAATTACTTGCAGAGCTAAACATAGCTGACCCATACCGGGACGAAATTTAAATTAACGGAGCATTTAGACGCAATGAGCGACGATAACTCGCAATCTAGCCAGGGTTCTTCTGGCAAAACGTGGATGGGCCGCATAGCCCAAATGTTGCAAGGGGAACCCCAGAATAGAGAAGAGCTGGTTGAAGTAATTGCCGACGCGCAAGAGCGTGACGTAATCGACCCTGAAACCAAAGAAATGATCGAAGGTGTGCTTGGTGTATCCAAGCTTAAAGTGCGCGATATAATGATCCCGCGCTCACAAATGGTCACACTTGAGGTCGACAGCCCCCTTGAAGATTTGATCCCCATGATGGTCGACTCCACCCACTCGCGTTTTCCGGTGGTGTGTGAAGACAAAGACCACGTTGAAGGTATTTTGCTCGCAAAAGACTTGCTGCCGCTTATTTTAAATAAAGATGAGCACCTACCCTCACTGCGCGAATATTTACGCCCAGCCATGGTAGTGCCAGAAAGCAAACGCGTAGACACCCTACTAAATGAATTTCGTCAGCAACGCTACCACATGGCTATTGTCATTGACGAATACGGCGGTGTATCGGGACTTGTCACCATTGAAGATATTCTTGAAATAATTGTCGGCGAAATCGAAGATGAACACGACGAAGAAGAAGATCAACAAGATATTCGCCAACTTGCTAAGCATGTATACGTAGTACAAGCGCTCACCCCTGTAGATGACTTTAACGAGTACTTTAAAACAGGTTACAGCACCGATGAAGCCGACACCATTGGCGGCACGGTACTACACGCATTTGGCCATATGCCAAGTCGCGGCGAAACAATTGAAATTGACGACTATCAGTTTAAAGTAACTAATTCTGATAACCGTCGTATTTTACAACTGCAAGTCACCGTTCCTAAGGTTGATGAAAACGACAGTGAAGAAACTACTAACTAAACTCACCCTGTTAGTAAAAGATAAAAAAGCATGGCTCGCACTGGTTGCGGGCCTTATTTTAACTTTTGGCTACGCCCCTTACCAAATTTGGCCCATCGCATTTTTTAGCATTGCCGCCATTATTTTTTGTATTAACCCAAACAACACAGGTAAAACGCATGCAAAAAGCGCTGCTAAATATGGCTTTATATTTGGCTTAGGTTGGTTTGGCGCGGGTATTAGCTGGGTGCATGTATCTATTGCCACCTTTGGCGGAATGCCGCTTATAGCATCGCTCTCGTTAATGGCTTTACTGTGCTCATATTTAGCCCTGTTTCCAGCACTCGCGTTTTGGGCTGCAACTCGCTTTGCAAGTGGCCCTAAAAGCATGGGGGCACTTCTAATTGCCACTATAGCCATTAGTGAATACTTACGTGGACACTTACTGACCGGCTTTCCATGGCTAAGTTTTGGCTATACACAAACAGATGGCCCGCTTAGGCTGCTTGCGCCTTATATTGGCGAATTTGGCTTAACGCTTACCTGTGTTGGCATTGGTTTTGCCCTTTACAGGCTCACCCAAAAAGATTTTAAAACCCCATTAATAAGCGCAGCCGCTTTAGCGTTACTTGTTATTGGCGCATTAAATACCGGTAATAATCACTACTCTGGCAAAGAAATGTCGACCTTATTGGTACAAGGTAATATTAAACAACACCTGCGCTTTGAACCCCGTGAGTTTTGGACCACCATGAGCAAGTACCAAGACCTAACACGCCCACATTGGGATGCCGACCTAGTGGTATGGCCCGAAGCCGCAGTGCCCGAAATAGAAGCCCTTGCCGACACATACTTAGCCAATTTAGACAGCGCGGCCTCGTTTAATAAAACCGCATTAGTTACCGGTATTGTTGACTACCAGCTCGACACCAAAACCATTTACAACACCCTTATTGTGGTAGGTAATAAAGAGCACAACGACGAGCACGGCCATTATCGCTACCTAGACAAAAACCGCTACCGTAAGCACCAGTTGTTACCTATCGGCGAATTTGTACCATTTCAGGATATACTGCGCCCTATAGCGCCATTGTTTGATTTACCTATGTCATCGTTTACCCGTGGCGATAGAGTGCAAAACAACCTACGCGCCAATGGATTTAATCTGCTACCTGCCATTTGCTACGAAATAGTATTTGCCGATTTAGTACGCGGTAATTACCAAAGCGACTCTGACTTACTGTTTACCGTAAGTAACGACGCGTGGTTTGGTGATTCAATTGGGCCATTACAACACATGCAAATAGCCCGCATGCGCGCATTAGAGTTACAACGCCCGCTGGTACGTGTTACCAACAATGGCGTAAGCGCCGTATACGACCCAATAAGCCACACACAACAAACCATGCCACAGTTTGAAGCTGCGACCATGAAAGCCGATATAAAACTTATACAAGGCGACAGCGTGTACAGCCAATACGGCAATGTGTTTGTATGGGGATTTGTGTTGTTGCTGGGGATTGGTGGGGTTGGGTTAAGGAAATAGTTTAATACAGATAGCTGTTGAAGTTCAGCTTTCAGTATTAAACTATAAGTTAAAGCTCAAAATTTATGATGTTAACCTCACCAATACACTACTGTAAACTGCTATAAATCCTATAAACATTGGACTATATAACTCTAAAAAGTCACGCTGACGAAATTGTTCAAGAAACCAGTGAGAGAGCATAATACTGAGGGCGAATAAATACTGTAATTTATCTTTCGATCCTATTAAATAAAACCTGTATAGATATGGGTTGCCATGCTCGTCATATTCAGTAAGGTCGATATAAGCATTAAAAAATAATCTTACTTTAAGGTCATAGTCTAAATAGCTATGATTGCTGTGTTTATATTTATCATCATTAATATATATTTTTGGTTTTAGCAAATCAGGAATAAACCCATCAACTACATCATTATAACTATCATACCTTCTAAAAAACTTATTCTCCAAAACTCGTGTGGCGAATTGTTTTTTATAATTATCAGTATAGATGTGAGATATAGAATTATATCGGAGTAATAAATATCCAATAGATAACAATAAAAGAGTATTAATACCTGTAGGGTTAGTAAAGGTGATTTTAAAAATAAAAGTATTTGCCTCTGTAACCTTCGCGCCTGAGAAAGTAAGCGCTAATAACACTGATGAAATAATAATTAGTGTTTTTTTACAATTAGCTAGAGCAGTATCTATAGGTGGAGCTAAAGTTGTATCTGTATTAATAACTTTATTTATTTCTTTTACTGGTTCAATCACTTAACTTCTCTCCATTTTTCAATAATCAAAAGTCTTTACTTATAAACTTCTGTGATTTAAATCTGCTCAATTTTTTATGGCGGCAACAACTCTTTAATCCCATAATACCAACTAAGCGCAGCGACTGTGCCATGAGTTTCACCTTTAAAGTAACGTTGATTAATAATTAGATTATTGCTTGGGTGCGCTTTTAACTTATTAGCAAACGCTACACCCCATTGATAATTTGCTTTACCAATTTCGCCAAACGCTTCGTCATTATTTGCAAAGGTAAAATATACATTGCCATTAAGCGGCTTATTTATAAGTTGTTGCTCATCAAAATAACGGTTTAGGTAGTTATTATCCCACAGGTAGGTTGCATCAATTATTAAGTAATCTGTAAATAGCGCATGGTTGGTAAGCAATACATAGCTGGCAAACAAGCCACCGAAGGACTCACCTATTAATACGCGTTTAGTTGATGTTCGGTAATTTTTATTAATGAGAGGAATAAGTTCTTTTTCAAAAAAGGCACTGTAATTTGCGGCGTTGCCAATATTTTCAAACTTTTCAAGAAGCTCACCGTTAAATGTCCAATCAACATTGGTTGGGGTAAAATCCCGCTCTCTTATCGCATTTTGACTATTAGGAATGGCTACTATAATTGCTTGTTGTATTTGCTGCTCAAGCCGCTGAGTACTAAGTGCCTCTACTAGCCCGGCGACAGCTTTTAGGTGTGTTTGGTCACCATCGAGCAAGTAAATAACTGGGTATGACTGATTGGGGCTTTGATTGTAGCTTGGCGGTAAATAAACGCTAAAGCTGCGTTGTTCATTTAAAATTACAGACTCAAGCTGATAGGTTTTGGCTAGAGTAATAGGCTCTGAGGCATTTACATTTATTGTAAAAAATAAATATAAAAATATTATTGATAGGACTTTCATACATATCCTTGTATTAAATTAATAGCAAACCAAGAAGAAACGCCTGCCCTTCTTTCAACAATCAAAACACCGTTTTTATTACTAAGCTATTCCTTAGTTCTTGAGGCTAACTTTTTATATATTGCATCTTTATCGCGTTTACCAATTGCGAGTACATACACCACAACTTCGTCATCAATAACTTCGTAAGCAAGGCGGTACCCTGCCGTACGCAATTTTATTTTATAAACATTATCAAAGCCGCGTAATTTAGAGGCTGGGACATGCGGATTATCTAAGCGCTCAGCAAGTTTCTTTTTAAACTGGCTTTTAAGTGGTGGCGCAAGTTTTTCCCACTCTTTTAAGGCTGCTGGTAAAAACTTTAACTTATAAGTCATCTATACTAACTTCAACCGCTTGAGATAAATCGCCTCTGCGGCTCTCAACAACTTTAGTTAGTTCATAATCATCCAATTGTTCCATAAGTTGCTCATACATTTGTGCAGGCACCAAGTAAGCTGCAGGCTTATTATGATTTAATATGGCTATTGCAGCGCCATCAGCTTCATTTAAAAGCGCAGTTGGGTTTTTTTTAAGTTCTGAAATACTTGCCGAACAATCAGCTAAAACCTGTCTCATATAACACCTATAAAGAACTAAATTAAGACCTTATTTTAGCCCTTTTTTTATCTAAAGCTATATATTTTATAATTGCTTATTTTCTAAGTAGTTTTTAAAGTCTCTTCTACCGTTTGTGCATTTACAACCTGGTTCACACTGCCTTGGATAACCACCGTGGCTGATATTTTATCTTGAATAGCTTGCCTGTTTGGGTCCCAGTACACTTGTAAGAAGCCTAATAAACCTGTTGCGAAACCGGCGCCGTACCCGCCGTATCTGCCAAAACAATCAAGCATACCTAGTGGCTCGCCATTTAGTGAGACCACCCGAATATTACATACTTTTTTACCTGGGGTTTGCCCGCGCCATAATAACGAGAACAACGTAAAGTATACGGCTGCCCAACCAAAGCCAAGGCCTAGGTCTTGAATAATGCCTTTGCCCCACTGCAAAATGCTGGTGACAGGTTTGGTTTGTACGCTTTTAGTTTCAGCTTTTTCTGCGATATTGCTTTTATGAGTTACTTCGTCCGAAATGCTTTCTAGCTCTGTCTCATTATTTTTAAAATCATCTGCCGCAACGGGTTCATCATCAGATATGGCCATTAAGTGCAATAATGTGCGCGTAACTTCAATACCTCCTACGTTTTGCATTTCAGCAAGCGCTGGTAATTGGCCAACTAAATTTGCTCGAGCAACGCTTTGGCAAGCGTCATCACAGTTTTTATCGTCGTCTGTTTGTGTTAAATAGGTGCGTATTATTGCTTTATCATGCTCGCTTAGCTCATCGTTTTGCTGTGTTTTTTCTAGTTGAGGTGCTTGAATAACAGTATCGCCTTCAAAAAAATCAATCGCTAACGAGAGTACAGTTAATGAACTTACAAATAAAAAGCTCGCGGCAAAAAGCTTTAGGGCTCTGCGCCAAAACGACGACATTTTTGGAAGATATTGCTGCGCAGTGCCTTTATAAAAAGCCATGGCAGCCACAAAGGCAATTAAAGTGGCGCTTAACTTAGCGGCTATAAATATTAAAGTGACATCAATAGTCATCGCCAATGCACGTTTAATTGGGCTCGCTAATGGAATACCTAATAACGCTTGGTCAATTTTAAAGGCATACGGGGTGATAACGTCTTTGGTTTCAGAGTCTGATAACGCGAGTTGCTCTATCTCTTTGGTTTTCATTTTTATTTTTATTTTTATTTTTATGTTTTTAAAATGGGTAAGCTATTTAACTTACGCGCTTTTTATTTTTATATCAATCCGCTTAATTAAGTGATCTATTTTGAGAATTGGTATTAGCTCAAGTTAAAAGTATTGATTTACCAGCATAAAAAAGGGCTACATACATGCAGCCCTTAAAATACTTTATTTATAAATAATTAAGCGGTTGGGTAATCGGTATAGCCTTGCTCTGCACCACCAAATAAGGTGTCGGAGTTGTGGCTATTTAGCGGTTTACCTTGCTTTAAACGTGCTGGTAAATCTGGGTTAGACACAAACGGGCGACCAAAGCCAATCATGTCGGCCCAGCCTTGTGCTAGGGCTTCATCAGCACGTTCTTTAGTATACTTACCTGCATAAATTAATACGCCGCTGTACGCTTTACGAATAGCCTGTTTAAATTCAACACTCATTAAAGGGGCATCATCCCAGTCGGCTTCAGCAATGTGCATGTAGCCTACGCCAGCGTCGTTTAGTGCTTGAGCAACGGCTAAATATGTTTGCTCTGGGTTATCATCAACCGTGCCGTTAAGCGTGGTAAGTGGCGCAAGTCTTACACCTACTTTCTGACTACCAATTTCATCGCTTACTGCATTTACAACCTCTGTTAAAAAACGCAGACGATTTTGCACACTGCCGCCATATTCATCAGTACGGGCATTTGATTGCGAGTCTAAAAATTGGTTAATTAAATACCCGTTAGCGGCGTGTAGCTCTATGCCATCAAAGCCTGCGTCTACTGCATTTTTAGCCGCTTGGCGAAATTCGCCTAGTACATTTTCAATATCTTGCTTGCTCATTTCACGCGGTAACTGAGTATCTACAAAGCCAGGTTCGCCGTTAGTATCTACAAATACTTTTACGTCTTTTGCAGCAATGGCCGATGCCGATATAGGCTGAACACCGCCTGTGTTATCGCTGTGAGTTACGCGCCCTACATGCCAAAGCTGCGCAAACATAACGCCACCAGCTTTATGCACTTTGTTGGTTACCGTGCGCCAACCTGCTACTTGCTCGTTTGTGTAAATACCTGGTGTCCAGGCATAGCCTTTACCCAGCTCACTTATTTGTGTGCCTTCGCTTACTATTAACCCAGCACTTGCTCGCTGCGCATAATAAGTGGCCATTAAATCATTGGCAATGTCGCCAGGCTGCGTTGAGCGCGATCGAGTCATTGGTGGCATAACAATACGGTTTTTTAAAGTTTTACCTGCAAGTTCTATGGGTGAGAAAAGTAACGTCATAATGCCTCCTAAGTTTGATGGCGCTCATAATAGCGCAGCTATATAAATTCAAAAATAGCAAAAAACACAAAATAGCTTTGTTGTATTTGCAAAAGTGTCTACTTATTCTTCTGCTGAGCATTACATACAAACTATTTAAAAAGTGATGCTAGTGCTAGAAAATCTAATTGATACAATATAACATACCAATAAATACCTATTAGTAAGTAAAATTAAATGATAAATAAACTGCCCGTCACAGTGTTATCAGGCTTTTTAGGCGCTGGTAAAACAACCGTACTTAGCCATATTCTTAATAACCGACAAGGAAAAAAAGTGGCTGTTATTGTCAACGATATGAGCGACATAAACATAGATGCAGCCACAATTAAAAACGATGTGTCGCTCAATCACAGCAACGAAAAACTCGTCGAAATGAGCAACGGCTGTATTTGCTGCACCCTACGAGAAGATTTACTTGTTGAGGTGGATAAACTTGCCAAAGATGGCCGTTTTGATTATCTCGTCATTGAATCAACAGGCATTTCAGAACCTCTACCGGTTGCCGAAACATTTACCTTTGCCGACGAAAACGGTGTTTCTCTTGGTGATGTTGCCACCCTCGATACCATGGTAACCGTGGTTGATGCGGTTAACTTTTTAACCGACTACGAACAAGCAAACGATTTACAAGATACTGGCGAATCGTTAGGAGAAGACGACGAGCGAAGCGTGGCCGACCTACTTGTTGATCAAGTTGAATTTGCCGACGTTATTTTAATTAGCAAAACTGATTTAGTCACCAATGAACAGCTCAATAAGCTTATTGCCATTTTAAATACGCTTAATACTCAAGCTAAATTGATTCCTATATCAAACGGCAATATTAATATTAACGAAGTGCTCAACACGGGCTTATTTAATTTTGCACGCGCCCAACAAGCGCCGGGTTGGCTTAAAGAAATGCGTGGTGAACACATTCCCGAGACCGAAGAGTATGGTATTAGCAGCTTTAATTATACGGCGCGCCGCCCATTTAACCCTGAAAAGTTTTATCACTTTTTGCACAACACCGAGCAATTTGGCCAGCTCATTCGCTCTAAAGGGTATTTTTGGCTCGCAACGCGCCCTTTATTTTGCGCGCAGTGGTGCCAAGCAGGCGGTATAGCTCATTACGGATTTGCTGGCATGTTTTATAAAGCAATTCCTAAAAAAGACTGGCCCACAGAGCCCGAGCTACTTGCTGATATAAACAGTAAATGGATAGAGCCCTTTGGTGATATGCGTCAAGAACTTGTATTTATTGGTCAGTCGTTAAATAAACAAGCCATGATTGAGGCGCTTGATGACTGCCTACTACCAGAAGAAGCTGTGCTTAAAGGTAAAGATTTTTGGAAAACCTATAACGACCCGTTTCCTATTTGGGAGGAAGTGTAATGAATGCCCTAGCTCCAATAACGGTGCAAATAAAACCCACTGAGCAACTCCACCGAAGAGCAGCTAAAGAAAGTAACGCCAATATATTGCCTCACATTTATGACCAAAACACTAACATCGTTATTTGGCAAAGAGACCTTGAACAAGCATTAACAAATGCCGTTAATACACTCATTAGCACTAATGCCATAAAACCACTTGAGCTTGCGGTATCACCCGATGATGCGTTTGATAAGTTAGTTACTGCACTTAAACCAGATGATAATAACCGCGATGAAACTCATGCGCTGTGTAAAGACATAGCATTATTAGTTGAAATGTTTTGCTGCCTATTTGATTTAAAACGCGCCGGTTTAAGGCTAAAAATATTAGATAAACCTATGTGCCCGCGTTTCCATGTAGACAAAATTCCGTGCCGATTAGTGACAACTTACCAAGGCGTTGCAACGCAGTGGTTAAATCACAGCGATGTAGACCGCTCAAAGCTTGGAACTGGTAATTTGGGTAAGCCCGATGAAGAGTCTGGCTTATTTAAAAGCCTAAATAATATTAATCAGCTAAATCAAGGGGATGTTGCCCTGCTTAAAGGCGAGTACTGGGATGAAAACGAAGGCGCAGGGCTTGTACACCGCTCTCCACCGGTGGCTACAAACGAGCAACGCTTGTTGCTCACCCTTGATTTTATTTAAAGTTTGTTGTGGTGATAAACGCTGCACTAATGCGCGTTTATCACCCTCGCGATTACTTCGTACAACCCTTGTGTATTTACCGGTTTAGATACAAAGTCATCCATGCCTACACTCAAACAGCGCTGCTTATCATCTTCATAGGCGTTTGCGGTAATAGCAACAATGGGCACATGTGCCTTTGTATTTACCTCGTTAGCCCGTATTGTTTGGGTGCACTCGTAGCCATCCATATTAGGCATTTGGCAATCCATTAAAATTAAATCAAAGCGATTACCTTCAAGTACTTTTAGCGCTTCTATGCCGTCGGTTGCCATCACTAAGTTTACCTTTGTAGGCTCTAGCATTTTTGCAATTACTTGGCGATTAATGGGGTTATCTTCAACCAGTAAAAGTGTTTTATCGCTTAAATTAGGCAACGACTTCGGCTGTTTAACGGGCTCTGGTTTGTTGGACTGTGCTTTAGGTGCACTTACGTAAAATTTAAGTACGCTGCCTTTGCCTGGTTCGCTGTTGAGGGTAATTTCACCCTGCATTTTTTTAATTAACCCTTGGCTAATTGCTAAACCTAACCCTGTGCCACCATACTTACGTGCCACACCTACATCTGCTTGCGTAAACTCACTAAATAACAACGACTGCTGATCTTTTTCAATACCAATGCCGCTATCGGCTACGCTTATTAAAAGTTGCTCGTTTTCGTAATCAAACGATAAACGCACAAAACCACGCTCTGTAAACTTATACGCATTAGAGAGCAAGTTAATAATGACTTGGTTTAAACGAAGGTCGTCTACTTTTACGCAATCTGGCAGCCTGTCGCTTTGACTAACAATAAACTCGACGTGATCAGAACTTACAATGGGAGAAAACAACGACTTTATATTGGCAATAAACGGCGCAAGGTTAGTCGCCCGAGGGCTAATCTCCATGGCGTTGGCTTCTATTTTAGAAAAATCTAAAATATCGTTTAAAATTTTCAGTAAATTTTGTGCGCTTTTTTGCTGCGTATTTAATAGCTCCCGCTGCTCATCGGTTAATGAATTATCGCGCAATAAAACCTCTCCCATGCCTAAAATACCGTTCATAGGGGTGCGTAGCTCGTGGCTCATATTGGCTAAAAATTGCGACTTAGCAACATTGGCTAAATTAGCCCTATTTACCGCTTTTTTAAGCTCTGTGGTTTGCTCTGCTACTTTGCCCTCTAGCTGCTGATTAAATTCGCTCAGCTGGGTATTTAACCCTTGGTTTCTGATATTAGAGGCTTGTAGGTTTTCTATTGAACGCTGAAGCGCATTAGCTAGTAATTCAAATTGCTGTTGCAGTTGCAATACCTCATGCCAGCTTGAGTCTGTATTAAACTTATGTGTTTTGGTTTTACCAAAGCTTTGCATTAGCGTAGTTAAGCTAGTGATTGGCTGCACTAATAAATTAGCAAGTTGGTGTATAAAAATAACCACCATAAGCATCAATAGCGCACTTAACAAAATAGTGGGTAGCCAAGCTTTTGCCACCGACATACTTAAATGCTTACGATTATAAAAGGTAATAACTTGCCAGTGGTTTTGTGGGTCAATGTACCTAGAGCTGTGGTACACCTCGTTTTTGGTTGAACGAAATAGGTTTTTATCACCTAAATTACTGGTATTAAAGCCCTCCCCGTTAAAATGGCTCAGTATTTTAAATTCATCAAGGGAGCTAAATACCACTTTTTGCTGCGCATCTAGCACCACTAAATCGCCCGTATACTCAAATAAGTTAGGTATAAACCGCTCTAAGCGGTCTAACTTTAACGAGCCCTCTACCACACCATAAAACGTATTGTTACGGTATATAGGTGCCGACAGCGCCACAATGGCCTCGTTACCTAGGCCGCGACCTTGAAACACGCCACTGGTATAACCCAGAGGGAACTGCTGAGCTTGGGTAAAGTATGCTCGGTCTTTAACACTACGCTGCGCAAGGCTAAGCCCCTCTATTAAATCGCTGGGCGAGCTAAGCTCTACAAAGCCATCTGGGTTTGCATACAAGCTGGTTGTAAAGCCTGGAAATAACGACATTAACCGTTTGAGCTGCACATCGCTTGCAGTGCCCGCACTTATTGCGTCGCTACTCATAACAATGGCGTTTTTATGAAATGCTAAATAATCATTTAATTGCGTGCTAATAGACTCGGCTTTTTCTTTTAGTTGAGCGTTTACTTCATACTCTAAGCGCGCATGATGATCGTTTACTAAAATCACACTGGTTAGCAATACCACTAAAATAATAATGACACTAACCACATAGCTTAAAATTTTTGCCAGGGGCCGACCCTGATACGCACGGCTAGCGTAAGGTACAAATACACTAACTAAATCAACCACCGCCAAGCTTATTAGCGCGTTAATTAAGTACTTTGATATAGCCACTATTAGCGTTAACCAGGCCAAGCCAATAACAAATTGGCCTATAACCCATACAAAGGGTAAACCAATACATAGCCAAAATACGCTACCCAGAGGAAGAATAGGTTTAGAGCGGCGTAAGCAAAAAGCATAAAGCCAACAAAGCTCGAGTAAATACACAATACTTGGCCAACAATGGCCCCATCTATAAAGTAAAAAACCAGAAACAATGGCAAGGCTTAGGCACGCGTAACGCAGCCCAGTAAATACTAAGCTGCATAAAACAAACAATTGCCCAAACAGAAATTCGGAGCTGTCGAAAAAATACAATGGCGAGAGATTTACTAACCCGCCTAATAACCCTAATAAAACAGCGAGTGTCCACTTACTTCTTTGCGGCATTAATCAACCTTGGGGCACTTTGTTAACACTTTACATGTTAAAATTAATGTAATTTTTACATTATTACGTACAAGGCAAGGGTTGTCTAGCAGCAATAAAACAGGAACAGATACACATTACCCCCTGTCAAAAAGCGTGTTATGTGTTTTTACACTTACTCTTTTTATGACTGCCACTTAAATTTAACTTAATATCCTTAAGCATAGGTTTAGCATTTGCGATTGCTAAATAGGCATTAGCTAACGCTTCTGGAGTTGCGCAATAGTCTACATCGAGTATTACTGTTGAAACATTTAGTGACTGCAATTTATTCCCAAGCTCAGCAGATGTGAGTTTTGCTTTGGCGTTGCTAAATAAGTAATTTGATTTTTTTACATAAATAGTGAATGTTTCATCTGCTAGTGCAGTAAACGGCAATAATAAAAACAGTCTGAATGTAAAAATGAGGTAGAGCGGTAATAGTGGAAAATCGATACTCGTGATACTAAATATTTAACGGTGTTACTAAGGAATAATTTAAAAGGAATGTATTTTCACCCAAATGTTGTTTGAAGTGTAAGTTGACATAGACACATTCGATTTCATTGAGCTACAACGGCACAAGTGAAGTGTAAGTTGGCATAATATTGAAGCTTATAATGGCATAAAGTTACCAAAAAAAACCTTATAATGCGAGATACTTTGAAAATACAGCCAACTATCTCGGGCTTTTATGTGCAATTATAGTCGGACAATGAAACATTAAACGATTACTAGCTAAATTTTTAGTACACCCAGATTTTTCGTGTAATTCGGATCAAAAATATGTCCCGTTTCTTTAACTATAGATTGTATATCTTTATTGTCTTCCCAGACGCTAGGCGCAATGCAAATATCCTCCGAGCGATAAAAGATAAAATCATTTAGTAATTGTTCAAAATTTCTTTCAAACTCTTTTCGTAACCATGTACTGTGTTTGTTATATTTCTCGTCCCAGCTAATTATTATGTCTGTTTCATTTTTTTTGGGTACTACATTGAAAGTCACTGTTGGTAAATCTTCATTAGGAAAAGTGTTACGGAATTCAGAAAAGTGTTCTCTAGAAATATATGTGCAACTAGAGCATGCAACACCTAGATTTTTATTAATGCTTCTAGTTAAATGCTGAAGAGATCCTATTTTATTAGCTTCAATATAGCTTTGAGTTAATTGAAGTAAAGGGAAAAGCTCACCTTCACAATAGGAAGCCTTAAGATGCAATGTTTTTTTAAAATCAGCTTCACTTTCGAAGGTATTTAAACCTAGAGCGGCAGAAATTGAATGAGATAAATATTGGTTACCCAATATAATAGCTCTCCTTTTTGAATCTATAATTTGTCTTACTAATTCATACCCCAAAGTACGATAATATAAATAAAGTAGGTGCTTTTTATTGCTAAGATCTAATCCTGGCAGCTCAAACACATTGAACAGTTTGTCGTGTTTATCGCAGAATCCTGGAAATGTAGTTGCCCTTGATACCGGTGTCTTTTTAAAACCTATGTTACTTGTACCTGTCCTAACATCATAAGCTTTGGAAAGGCTCGACTCTAAACAATAAACTAAATTATTGTCTGAAATATTAGCAAGTGGCCCCCGCTTTTGAATAGAATGAGCATCAATTGCTTTGCTTGTGCAACCTATGTATAAACACTTATGTTTTTCACAGGTAATTTTTTTATCTATTTCTTCTAGATAATTTCTATAAGTAATTGCTGCTCTCATTTTTTCAATAGCTTATTCTGTCTAATTTGGTGGCTTATAAATACCGGAAACAACAGCTAATACAATAAAAAATTCAAGATTTTCTATGTTAACCAACTATATTTCGCTCTTAGAAGCATATTGCATAAAACCTAAACTTAAGTTAGACAGGTATGAGCTAACACCCAAAATCTATTGCGTTCATGTATTGCGGTCAGAGGCGTCGCAAATATTTAAAATGGTATTGGCTCACTTCAGTCCTAAAAATTAAGCTTACAGCTCAGTGTAAATAGCTATAGGTTCTATGATTATTTCACTTTCAGATTTACCGGTAAAAGTTTGTTCTATTTCATACATATTTTCAGCCATGCCTATCATATGCTGTAGCATACTTGCGCCCTCAGAAATATTTTTTATATCAGCGCTTTGGGTGCCATCAGCATGACTTATGAAACCAATGACGACAAACTCTTTAGCTGTTTTCCTAGAATATTTACGATAAATAGTTTTAAGAGAATCTCTCAGATACTCCTGAGATAAGCATGTTGAAAAAGTTACATTATTAACTTCTTGCTGAAAGCGAACTATATCATCACCAAAGCTATCTATTATAGTTTCAAAACCTTTTACTGATCTTTTCGGCATCGTAGCACCAAGTTCAGCACTTCTATCTTGAATTACCTTATCTAGCTGAGATTGAAGGCTTTTAACGGCTTGGCTTCTAGGATTTTCGGCCTTTTTCTTTTCAAATTCTTGTAATTCACCTGTTAAAGGTAATATTGCTAATGCATCACTGATATTACTGAAGTTACTAAATAGCGATTTTATTTCAAGCAGGTCAACAAACTTACCTTTAGCTCTAATCCGAATAAATGATTTGTCAGATTTCGCAATATCATTAAATGTTAAGGTCTCGTTAGTTACATCCAACACTCTTTCACTTTCTTCTAATTCTTTTTCAAATAAGTTAAATGAATGATCATGCAAAAACTTTTTAGTTGTAGAAGCTGAAGCCTCTTTAATGACATTTGCAATTACTCTACCAGATGCCAATTTCCCTTTTTGAGTATCATTGTCTTCATGTTCAAAACTATGCCGATCCAGAACATACTCAGTCACCCCCTCAAATAATTGTGATGAAAATGAATATAATTTTGGCTCATCTAAATATATAAAATTCTTAATCATTGTCTTTCCTATTTTTAAAGCGTTCTTTAGCTGCTCTTATTTTTTCTTCTCTTATTTCACTGTACTCTGCAGAAGAGCGCACTCGAATTGTGTCTACTAATGACCAAATAAAAACTGTAATTCCTGAAAGGACAAAAATAGCCACTAATATATATAAAATTAGATTTATGTTCATCGACTTTACCCTCTAACCCTATTTGGTCTGAAAAACACACTCAAACTAGTTAGAAGTGATACGAATGCGGCTATGTATGCAGATACTTTGATTCCATTTAAGTCAATTTCTTTAAAGCCACTTTCGTGTAACATCAGAACACATGAAAAAGACCCATAAATGAAAATTGCAGCAATAGAAATCCCATTTTGAAAGGTTTTCCACTGTCTTTGCCCTATAACGTGCTCAATTTCATTTAAAATTGAAATATGAAGAACAAATCCAAATGCAACAAAGTCACTTATACTAAAAAGGGATATTTTCACTCCCCAAGTAGTCAACAATAACCTCAATAAAATCGGTAATACACCGATCAAAACAGTATAAATTAACCACTTCGTCCGTATGTCACTATTCACTTTTTATCCTTTTAATTATTATTTTATCATTCATATTCCACCTCCGAACTACATAACTTACAATAAACAAAACATGCTTTGCTTCTGAACTGTGTCATATCTTCGTTCCCACAGTGGCATTTCAGCTTTTTATTTTTTGCATTTAGTTCAGCAATTAAACCTTCTTGAATAACTCTTGGCTGTATATATTTATCAGCTACGGATGCGTAAGCAGAGTTACCACTTAGTCTATTTTGCCTTTTTTCATCTAACCTTTTTCTATAATCATCGTTCTCTTGCTGGCGCTGCCTATATATCTGATCGGCCTCGTTTTTTGCATCAATTCCTGACTGCTGAACATCGAAATAGGTAAGGTTGTTCTCGTTAAAGTGTAAGTCGTTCAAACTCACTAATTTTGATTGCTCTGAACTGACAACTTGTACCTGAAAGCCTAAATCATCGATTCCGTATTGTGTATAAAAACACTTAAAAAACAGCTTGCTTTGATCTCGGCTAGTGATTTTTGATTCAAGGTCAAATACGTAAAGGTTTTCGTTAGAGTTATAAAATATGTCTTTTCGGGTGAAGTTGTTTTTGTCTTGTAGAAATAGCCAAAGGACTGTAGCGCCTTGTTCTTTAAAAAATCGATCTCTCGCAACAATAACATCTAGTGGTACTTGGTCTAACACTAACTCAATAGCTATATCCATGTTGTGCGTGTTAGAGTAAAAACTTATATCTGGTCTTCGCCATGCTTTAGCTAGTCCCGTCTGAAATTGCTCTCGATAAGTTTGTTCTACTTGAATATTTTCATACTCAACTTCGCTTTTAAGCAAATTTGATATAGTCGCTTTATAGTCTTTATGTTTTTTACTTTCTTTTATTCCATTGTAACTAATTGCCTTTAGTTCACTATCGGTGAGGCTTGTTGTGCTTTTTACAGGGCAATCTTCTGAACCAATAGGATGTTTAAAATGATGTTTTTGCGATGGAGTTCCAGCAAGCATTAAAGGCTGAAAACACGTAGCACATAATATACTACCAAGCCCTTCAGGCTCTCTTAGGAAGCGCCTAAGCTTAAATAGACCCGCTTCATCTATAGATAGAACTTCATTGGAGGTATAGCTTTTACCCTCGTCAGGTAAAAAGACTTTAGAGATTGTAGACATAACCTAACTTATTAATTCCATTTAAATAGCTATTTGCTTATCAATCTACCCGTCAAAGCACTGGCTAGCAAGCGTTTACTAATCAAGTCTAAAAATAATTACAGCAGCTAATTTTTAGAATTAAGTTATGATTAGATAAGAACAGCTTTTATATTTGGGAGTTTAATATGGCTAAACCAATAAAAACCAGCAACACCATAGATAAATCGGCGAATTTCGATTGCGAAAATGTAAAAGCTGCATTAGATGGTCGGCTGTCCGTAGATGACCTTAGCGCCGCTGAACAAGCTGTATTTATGGATAATTTTGACGAAGCTATTAACTCTAATTTAGAACAGGATTTTTCTAAGCATTTTGAAAAACTGAGCTGTAACGAAAAATTTTATGGCTTAAATGGTAAGGATAAAATTATCTGTGAAACAAGAAATAGATCAAGTATGAATAAACACAAATAGCTCATACCTTAATTAAAGTTGAATAAAAAGACCCCAGCGTTTGCTGGGGTCTTTTTATTTAGCCTCTGCCTTTTCGGCAGTTAAGAGTCACAATTTGTGGTTGTTCAATTCCTGGCCTAATTTCAGCTGCCTACTCGGCAGTTCACAATGCAATTAACATACCGCCGCTGCCAGAAGCAATTTCCAGCTGCCTACTCGGCAGTTCACTATTAAAAATAGTTTAAATTTCTATAAATACCACAATGTTAAATCATTTTTAAATGGTTTCTTCTTATTTTAATCAACCTGATAACCCATTGAAAATAAGAAGAGTGTTTTATAACTATTAAAAAAGGGCATTTAAAGAGGGAACCGTGCCTTGAAATGTTTGATTTGTAGCAAAGCCATAATTATTAAATTGATTTTCTATCGCATTAGTATTTTCAATTTTTTGTATGTGAAGTATAAAATCTTCCCCGTTACCTTTGCTTGATACAGGTATTGAATGAAAGTGGCCTATGTCCTTTGCCTCAAATTTATATTCAGGGTTGTAAACTTCGCCTCTGGCTTCAGCTCGTTTTTTAGCGCGTCTTAACCGTCTTTGCTTTTCGCCAACAAAAGCTTTGGCTACTGATTGGTTGCGAACAAACATTACATCACTTTGGTTTTTTGGTACTTCGAGTATTTTTGATAAGCCAAATAACTTATCATGAGCCATCATCTCAAAATAGCTTTGCTGAGATAGGTTGGTTAATTGCTCTTTATCTGTTGATACAAACGCTAATTCATTACCTATCGTTTGCTCATTCCATTTAGGAAAGCACACACCAATATTACTTATTTCACGTGAGCTCATAAATCCATGCAAAATACCGATACAACGCCCAGCAAGAAGGCTTACATCACAATTTTTGGGTAAATAAGTAATGGTAAAATAATAGCGCTTCAACCTTTACTCCTTTGAAACAAGCCACCTTTGATCAGCACTGCCGCAATAAAGTGAACTGCGTCTGATTCTTCACCTTGCTCTAAACCATGCTTTTCCATGTGCTTAATATACAAAGCAATGCGCGGGAGTAATGAATAAAAGTCTGAATGAGTCTTAGGTGTTCTGTGGGCAACTAACATTTGCTTATCTGCACCATACTCGTGAGTGCGCAAAGGCTTGTAACTTCCCTCATACCAATCATCAATAGTTTGGATAGCAGCCCCTACTTTTTGTGAGTTTAAACTTGCTGCTTTTTTATCGCCCACTTGAGTGTATGCAAGTTGTTTAGATGACATGCCCTGATCAACAGTATCTACAAACTTTTGACTTGGGTGAACCTCTTGGCTAAATGCATTTTTAATTTTTGCGGTTATATCTAAATAACAATAATTTTGAGGGTTGCTAAGCCCTTCTTGAATAGTTTCTAACAATGTTGTTAATGCCGTTTGATTATTTTGCCAATTGCCCTGCCACTTTAATTTTTGTGCACCTTCAACAATAATTGGATCTGAATGTTCTGTGAGGATTTCAATATCAACATTCGGTGATTGACGATTGCGCCAAAGCCAGTTGCCCATCAGTATATTTTTAGCATAACGGGTAGCAACTTCATTAAGGCCATTGTGCTTTTTATAGGTTTCAAAAAAACGTTTTAACCAATAAATAACTTTAGGATCATCACAAACATGTGGCTCATTACTATTGGCTTCAACCCTGAGTGAAAAACGACAAAATAGCTCTTTTACTGTTGGAGGCACGTAGCACACATCAATTGTTTGTGGGTTACCAAAAGCGAGATCTTGTGGCGCTAAATTTTTAGCCACATTTTGCTTTTGATACGCATCGCCAAACCCTGACTTTTGTCCAACTAATTTATTTTGCTCTATTTGTAGCGGTTCAAAGTCAGACTCTGGTGTTTTATAAAAAAACACCGCTTTACTGGGTGAGAGCGAACGCGTGTAACTTAACTGCCGAGGTAATTGCATTATTCATACTCAAACTTAGACTTTTTCATAAGCATAGACTCTTTTTGAACATCCATAACCCAAAATGCGTCATGCACGAACTGCTTAGCCCCTGCGTACTTTACTGATGTATTGCTAACACACTCTAACAGCCCAATTACGGGCTCTGCATAACAATGGTATTCATGTAATGCTGCATCCCGCTTTACGGGTTCTTCAAGCGCAGCAAAGCCAATTGCAGCGGGTCTTAAATTAAAGTTACCGTTAAGCGCATCTATCAATTGTTCAAAACTTTTGACTACTTTTTTTGAAGGGTACAACCAACTGCCATTTAACGATTTTGCCTTTATATTTTTAAATAGCTCACTCGGTTTAGTATGTACATGACACCAATCTATACTCTGGTATAACGAAGGTGGATGCATAGTCCCACCCGCAAATGAAGATGGAATTGCTGGCTTTATAAGCTGACTGTTTAACTTATCTAACAACTCAGTATTTGGTACGAAAAGCCTAAACACTAAATCGAGTGTTATATCGCATTTAGGTTTATCGATAATACCAGAACTTATAACATGACTACGCCCTGTAACTTGTTTTAACTTGCTTGGCTCAGGTAATGGTTTACCCGTATGTAGTTGATAGTTTTCAATGTAAATGGCACTCCCAATACACTTAATTGAAGGGTCTATAAAGTTTTTTAGCTTACGCTCAAAGTTATGAGCAAGCCCATTTAAAGCAGTAAGTGACGGCATGCCTTGAATATACGGGTTAGCCATTGCCTCAGCATCAAACACTCGCATATCTTGACAATGTACATACACTATTTGCTCATCATTTAATGTTTCCTCTTCAGCTGCACAGTGAGTAAACACATAGTTTAATTGCACCTTAAACAGCCCCATTAAATTAGGGTGATATGCAAAGCGTTTGAGCTTACTTAAATTACCAAGACTCTCATTTAGTACGTTACTAAATTGGCTAATACAGTTAGTAACACTCTGATCTAAGTAATGCTTTGCCCACTCAGGGTAAGCTTGCTCTTGCGCATTATTTTTAATTTCAAGAATGTTATCAAGCCATAACTGCAAGCTAACACGTACTTGCCTAATAGCCGCTACTCGCGCTAATCGTTTTTGCCTTAACGTATTAAACTGTTTAATGCCTACCAACACCAAAAGCGCCTGTTGAAATTGACTGCTTAATAGCGCACGAATTTTAAATGTTTTCTCAATATCATTATCGGCTACTTTAGAGCGGTTAATAGCCTTAAAATATGTTTTAGGAAAGTAACGCAGCACTCTAATATTACCACCTACGGAGCTTGCTAAATCGCCAATATTGGCAGGCCTTGAGTGCTCAACTAAAGCAAAGTTTAACTTACGCTCAGTTGTTAATTGCTGAATTTTAGCTAGCATTGTGTGGCTTACTACAGGCGTAACCGCAAGGTAGCTTTGCTGAAATGGCATTTGTAATTGTGGTGAGAAAGGGCTTACTTCTAATGGGAGCTCTGCAACTGGCAACTGCTGTTTTATTTTACCCGCGATGTCTAAAACCGTCTTTTTAGTAAACCCGTATGCTCTTATTAAATTAATCCAAACAGGCTCTTCGGTTATTAATAACTTTGCTAAACAAGCCACTTCGCCCTGCCAACTAAATGAGGTTAAAAATAACTTTGCATGATTAATTTCAGCACTGTTGTGCGACCAGCCAAAACTTAAAGGTAATGACCGGCTACAAATACCCGCAATATCTTCACTTACAACTTCACTAATTAAACGTTGATGGCTTACGCGTATATCAGGATATTTTAAATTATGAGTATGAAACCATTTTACTTCGTTAATGCACTTACTCAGTAACACTTCATCGCGTAATACACTTTTAGCGGTTCTTGTACTTGTTAAATCATCGATCTCACTTCGCTTATAAACTAGGTTAATGAGCACAGTCAGCGATTGTTCTTCAAAGCCATCTACCGCAACGTGAGATGTATATGGCGCAAACAACTTTCTAAGTGTTGTGGTTTTTTCTTTTAGTGATTCAATTGCAAATGCATCTTGTAAGTTCATAAGTTACCACGGCGCTATAAATTGTTTTTTTGTTTGAGGCTTTTCAGCAGCGAATGCTTGCTGTAGCTCAATAACTTGGCGTAAATAAAAAACATGGCTATCAGCTCTGAGCTGTTCGTGCTTTTTTTGTGGATAAGCGCAGTTTAAAAAGCCTTCTTGATGAAACCTATAAACTTGCTCTGTAGTGGTGTTTAATAATACTGCGGCATCAAAAGTACAAAGCAGTAAGTCAGCAATATTTGGATGTTTAGCTTTAGGGTTACTATCAACTAATTCGACAAAATAATTAATAATCTCATCAATTACTTTGTTTTTACGGTTACTTGTTGCAGCTATTTGAGCATCACAGATCACATTTCCATACACAGAGTTGAACTTAGTTTTATTAAAAGGGTTAAGTTGCTTGAGCCGCGCATTATTTGTGAGTAAATCTAATTCAGCGGTAAGGCCATCAGGCCAAGTACTAAAGTAATCAACAAAAGCTCGATTAAAGTCAGCATCGCTTACATCAAGTTGCTTAACCTTCGCAAACCAGGATATTAACCCGACTATTTTATGGCTGTTACTACTTGCAAGCGCAAATGCAATTTTAAAATCTGCATCGCTTAACTGCTCACTATTGGTTAGTTTACAACCGCAAACACACTCTAAAAACGCCTCAGAAGCTCGATAATCAATTGAGTCATAGCATTCCTTACAATGTGTAGTTAATTGTGTTTTATGCTTATGGCACGCTTTATAGGGCTTTAAATGCCAATAAAAAGGAATACGTGAAGATTCAGACAAGCATTCAATGCAAACAGGTATAATATCAGTTCGAAGTAACTCAAGAGGAATAGTCAGCTCATTTCGACTTACTGCTGCTAAGTTGCCAAATTTAAAATTACTGCGCCGCCATGCAAGTGCAAGAATGTCACCAGCGTTTACATCTGCTAATTGGGCTACTAACTTGAGCGCTCTAATTCTAAAGCTGCTCGCTTGCCTAGCATGATAAACATCAACCTTACTCAGCTCTAACGGCAAAGCACCTTCAAGCTCATGATCTTGCTCTACAAGCCATTGCCATAAAATATCAGCAAGCTCACTATAGCCATTGTACGAGTTATCTCTTGCAAGCCTTAGTAAATAGCTTTCAAGCGCCTCATCTGGGTAAGGTTTTGTTTGAACTAAAAAATGCATCGCCAACCTAAACTAAGAAAATCTTAGTTTAGGTTTAGATTAAAAGTAATACTTAGGTCAAGCTTAAAGAGAAATTAATCTTTTGAAACATCTAAAACAAATATATCAATCAGCCCTACAAGATTTTTAGGTAAGTCATTTTCTAATTTTGCTTTAAGTTCATCTGCGCTTTTCAAGCCATGCTGCTTTCTATTCGCTACCTTTTCTTCAGCCCCAAACCAAATAACAAGATAAATACCTTGTCCTTCAGCGTCAGGATGAATTGAATATCTTTCAGCCAGTTGGTTTCCTGCTGCTGAAAACAGTTCTGTATGCCACTGCCCTTTAGCTTCAATCACAAGTAATCTTCGAATACCATCCATTACTTTGGAAGCAGTAATATCAATTCTATTTTTATCTTTTGTTTGATGCTCTGCATTGATAACTATGCTGTCTGCTTCTAAGCGAGGCTTCAAATACTCTGCAATAATTTCTACTGAGCTAACTTCGTCAAGTCGAACTCCGCCTTGCGAATAAAAACGATTTCCAGGGTTAAACTCCCCACCTTTAATATCTTTTTGATATTTATCTAGCTCATACAAGACTCTATCTCTAAGTCCTTCAACTGTAACAATCTCACAATTATCCAAAAGGTCTATAACCTTTGAAATATTTGGAGGAATAAAGTTTCTCATAGCTAAAGCACGAATTTGATTTGCTCTCATACTTTTAAGATTTTGGCGCATAACCTGAAAACGAGAGTCCTCAATTAACTGTTCAATAATATGAATTGTTCTCTCAGAAGCGTCCAATTCAATTTGCCCAGATATATCAACCAGAAATCGATATGCTCTTTCTCCGTCAGGGCTAGAGGTGCCATAAAAGGAAGGCAAGTTAACTTGTGGCCAATCTTCAATAAAGCGATCTAATAATAAATATATTTTATCGCTAGATAAACTTGGAAAAGTATCGCGGCTTCCGGAGTTTAAACTACTTGATATTCCCTCGAATAAAAATATTGAGCTTTTCTTCTGGGTAAGGAAATAAAAAAACTTTTGGGAATCGCATAAATCCAAAAAATAAAAAGCTCTTAAAAACCAGAATTGTATGATTTTCTCTTCAGGCTTATCTATATGGGGTGATTCAATTCGACCCAGCCATTCATCGCAACGAATTAAGATCAAATCTTTAAGCTGTTCTTTATCACCATAATGAACGGCTAAATCAAATAAAATATCCAACGCATAATAGCTCAGGCTAGAATACTTGTTTAACCACTCTAAGGGTAAATTGGCTTTAAAATCACTAAATATTTCATCGTCTCTTAGTACTTCTACTTCGGGGTGTTCGCATTTAAACTTGTCTAATTGAGGCTCAACATACTCTTTTAAGTAATTTTCTTTGGAAGTTACATCAGGAAATAACAAACGATCAATTTCAGACTTAAGAAGACCACGTTCATCTTCAGTTACTGCGTCATAATAAATATTACATCTAGTTTTCACGGCAGAAAGTATTTGCTTACTAATATTGTCTAGAGTTCCCTCCATACGTATTGTTTCTAAGCACAAAGCATACAAAACTGTTTCAACATGTAACCTCTGCGATTGACTCCTCAACTCCGCAAGTTTCTGTAAGTTAGGTACATCGGGAGCAATCAGGCTAGTGCAGTTTTTTAATGAAGTTCTCATTAGCTCTTCATCACCAAACTCTTTTTGTATATTTTCAGGTTCAAATAACAAACACTCTGAAAAATTAACTAACCACCCGAAATGCCCTCCAGATTCGATTAAAGCGCGGTTTCTCTGAATAAAGCTAATGTTGTCTGCACGATTTTGGCTCTCACATTTTTTGTTCTTTCTATCTAGTCTATTAGACTTCGAATTTCGTTTTCGTATCTGTAATCCAATAGAGTAATCTGTATTATTTGCTTTTGCCCACTCTCGCATAAATTCTAGCTTTTGATTAGCTTGTTTACGCATAATGCTGCGTATATGACTATTCAACTGAAGCTTGTTGTGCTGGAAGTAAAAATGCCTCGTTATAAAGGTTGACCACAGTGCTAAATTATTTTCTTCAAATGCTAAATTGATTAGGTATTCAGTATCATCAGCGGAAAAACATAATCCAGAATGCGCACCGCAATCTGTTTCAAACCTACTTCGTTTAAGATTGTAGATTATTTTACGTTCAGTTATACCAAAGAAAGCGGTTTTAAAAAGTCCTTGTCTTAAGTCTTTATTTTCTCTAATTGCTTTTACAGACTTACAGAAATTTTCACTTCCTTCCCTGTGATAATTTAAGTTTTTTAGCCACCCCCATATCTGTTCTGGATTATAAGGGAGGCTAGTAATATCAAAGTAATGATCGAGCAATTTACCTACAAGCTTGCTTATCCCGTCTCTACAAAAACATTCATAGTACTCTTTACCACAACTGCAAGTTAACTCATCGGTTAAAAAATTTAATAATCGTTCTGTATTTTCACCACTTAAAGTCCATACCAATTTATTGATGAAATATCGATTGCCTTGTAACCGTCTATCATCTAGTGAGGTTTTTTCAGTAGGGTAGAGACTTGAACATGCTCGAAAGAAGCGTTTTAGTATGCCTAAATCAATAGAATTAGCACCTAAGAATTCAATTCCTTTAGCTGCGATGTTTAGAGAGGTATTACTAGACTCGGATATTAATGTTTCGAGTATTTTAATATCATCAACATCAATAAGCGAAAACAAACATTCCATAGCAAGCCTTCGAGTATCTAATCTCTCATTAGGATCGAATAGTATGTTTCTGAGATTAGGAATTAAGTGCTCAATAACCTGAGATTCTTTGATTATAGTTAATACTAAATCTCGTAAATGCCCATCATTTTTATTTTCTAAAATTGGCTTAATATCTTCAGCCATATTTTTACCAAAAAAACCAACTGTACTGTATCGCCGCCAAAAATCACCTCTTCTAAAATACGGGTCATTTTTTTCAATTTGTGTTAACTGTGATAAAAGTAACCTTTTAGATGAGCGATCAAGTTGTGAGGGGTCTCCATTAGCTAGCACAGCATAAGGATCAAGCTTTATAATTTCATGTTGTAGCGCTAACCCGCCGAGAGTAGCCATCCAACCAAGCACTCCTCTCAATTCATCACGAACAATATTATTTGAAGCTATTACTGTTTTACAAACTCTTAAAGTTAGTGGATCTTGATTACTCTGTATTCGCTTTACTAAATACTGAGCGGCACAATATTCAGCAATAATCTTGTGAACAGCTCGATGTTGATCAACATCATCTGCAAGTTTAAATAAGCGAGAATCTATAATGCTTGATAGATCTAAGCCCGCTTTTATTAGTGCATTGATATTGGGGTATAAGTATTCCTCTGATAAGTCACTAACACTTACTCCTTCAGCACCTGATAAAAGAGTTTTAGAAAATACTTCTGAAGCGAGCTCTATTTTTTTCTTATACGGGAAATCTATTCCAGTTCTTCTTTTTGCCGAAGGGTTAAGCTCTTTAGCTAAGTGCTCAACTGCTTTTTCAAAGATAGAGCTTTTACTTTTAAATTTTCGATTACTTTCAATGTAGGCATCTGCAAACATTTTCAAAAACTGAGGGTTCGGAAGCAAAACATCTAAATTAAAGCGTGATACTTCTGTATAAAAATTATCAAAATCTTCATCAGGCAAGTGGTGATCAAAAATCTTCCTTTGCTCTAATTCATTAAACTCCCTCAGCCTTAAAACCAAAGGATCACATTCTAAATACTCTATAACCGCTTGTGCTGAGTCACTGCTCCATTCACTTGAGCGACTTGATATTATTAAAGTTTCAGGTTTTGACTCGATGACTTTAGCTAATAATTTGTGTATACCACAGTTGTCAATCTTGGATAGTTCATCCAAGGCATCTATAACAAGAAAATCCCTAAATAATTTACTAGAATACAAGTACTTGCTAGCAGTGACTGGGTTAGTATTAGCCTTACTTGCTAAGCTTTTAAGAAACTCAGTCTTACCTGCTCCTGGTTCTGCTAAAATAATTACGCACTTAGAGACACTCAAGAGTTCATCTTCAGCATAAATTTGCTCATCATTTTCAAGAGTACGCTGAAGATAAATATTTGAGGTCATAGATTCTCTGTATATTCACAAATTAAAGTAAGGTATTTACTCTTTAATTAAGCCTAAAGATATTTCGGAAGCTTTAATACTACCAAGCAGTTTCGCCTTATCATGCTGGTCTGCTTTACCCCATGCGCAAATTAATTCAGCCAAGTCATCTTCTTCACAATAAAAATAAGCCACTGGTACATCTAGCTCTTTAGCGATGCGTTTCATGGTTAAAAAATCAGGGGCATGTTTGCCTTTTTCATATTGGTTCATGCGAGCACTAGCCGTGTTAGGTTCCATGCCTAATGCCATACCTAGCTGTTGCTGAGTAAGGCCAGCTGCTTTTCTTGCAGATTTTAGGCGTGAAGGTGTTGGAGTTTCCATGTGAACCTTAGCTATAAATTATATCTTGCTAAGATTCTCTTAGTATCTAACCTATAAGTGTACTAAGGATATTTTAGTTTTTAAGTAAAGGCAAAAATTCTGCTGTGAAGTTACTACTTAAAGCCCATAATGATTTACATTTAGTAATAAAAGTAAAGCTAACTAAAATCATTATTTTCAAATATTTCAGTAGGAATATCACTAATCACTTGCCCTATTTTCCAATCCATTATTTCAAGCAGCTCAGTTGAGGCCTCAGAAGATACTTCAAAGTAATAACTATAAATCATATCACCAGTAGATCCTTCTTGAGGCATATATTCAATATCTAAACTTTCAAATTCATCCGTAAATTCATCTGGAATTTCCAAATAATCAACAATTCCTATTCGGCATTTAACTTCCTTTCGTTTCCATGCCATCGAGTAATCGGCACTTTTAGATGTTGGCTTAATTGTTGGCTTTTTCATTTTAACTGTCATAGGAAAAGGAAAATCAATACCTAGGAGTAAAGCCTCGCCTTGACTTAATGTTGGAAGAAACGACGCAGATCTCTGATCCATTGTACCTACAGCTCTTTTAACCACTTCTTGGTCATGAAAGTTCGTAAGCCTGTGGACAATTAAAGAGCCTATCTGGCTTAATACATCTTCAGGTATATCTCTCGGTCGCTGAGTTGCGATAACCACATTCAGTCCATATTTACGACCTTCTTTTGCTATATTGCCAAAAGAATCTAACTTTATTGAGCTAGATTCATCACCAATTGTTTTATTGAGAAACTGATGAGCTTCATCTATGAAAACTAGCATCGGATTACTATGGCTAATAATCCCATCCCTGGCCAAGTCCATCAATTTACGACCAATAGCATTAACAAGGATTTCGCGTCCATTAGCTTCAAAAGGTACTGCTGACAAGTCTAACCTCAAAATTTTATTGTTTGAGTTTGAAGAGCTATAGCTATCAAGAAGAGAAGGTATATCTTGGTCTATATCAGGGTCAATTAGCCACTTTAAATAGGAATTTTCAGAGTAAGCTCTTATTCTCGATATAAGGCTCATACAATAACCCAGTTCATTATCTGAAGGATCTCCCCATATTGTCTCATCAATTTCTTTTGGGTAGCCTGAACCAGCCTTTTTTCCTGTTGGCCAAACACACTCTTGAGCTATTTGCTCTGCCAGATGTTTAAAGCACCACCTTTCAGATTTTAAATCTTTTTCAATAAAGTTTAATGCATTGTTATATGGTTCTTTTTTCTGACCTGATTTAACTAAAATATGATTATCAGTAACTTTTATATCACCATAATTATTATAATAGCGTCGCACTATACGCTGACTCAGTATAGCTGAACTCAACTTGGGCATTTGTGTCTGCGCTGATGGGCGCAAAAAAGCAAATATATCAGATTCAGGGAGCTTCCAATGAGGAAAGGTAACAGAATTATTAGGATTAGCTTTTTCATGATTACCGACATAATATGTATCACAATCTAAGTCAGAGTACTCTCCTGTTGGATCTAACAATAATGCCCTCCCTCCATGTTGCTGAACTTCTTGAAGCAACCTAGACATTGAATAACTTTTACCACCACCTGTAGCTCCTAAGACCGCGCAATGCCTCGCAAATAGCTTATCAGGTGTAACAGTTATGTTAACGGCGGAATCATATGGTAGTTCTGCTATATTCAGTTTTACTTCACTTTCTTTCGAGTCTCCTTCAGCAAGAATAGATATTAATTTTGGGTGAGCTGAATATATTTGGCTCCCTAGTCTAGGGTGATTTTTTATTCCACGGTAAATAACTCCTGTTGCTGGGTTAACACTTGTTAATAATTGAATAATTCCTACAGGATTATTCAAACCATTATCAATCGTCATAGCATCTACCGATAGCCTTTCAGCGCCATCTAGCCAAACTTGAACTAACCGGCCTAGTATTGCTGTTTGGCCACAATCAATGAATACAAATTCATTAACCTCACCTGCGCCTACACGATCTCCTAAGTACCACCTTGCTTCTCCAGAACCAGCATCTGATAGATTAACAGTAATTTCTGCTGGCGAAATATTAATAACACTACCAATCCTTCTATTAGTATCAAAGGGTGAAAACCATTCATTAAAACTCATTATCACCCACCTTCTTGGGGTTAATATTTCCAGCAATTGTTTCAAAGGTTTTAAATAATTTTTCTTCTGGAGTCTCTTTTCGACGCTCTTGTAGCAATTCGGAAAATTGCTCGAAAGTACCATCAACTAATGAAATTCTTTTATCCCCTTGTTGAATAGCCTGATCTAACAAATCTCTTATCTCGGGATTAAACGATCCGCTTTCAATAAATAAATCTTTTGTTGCAATAAGAAGGTTAAATTCCGCATTGGTTCTTAAAGCCATCGTCACAGCATTATTGATATGCTTATCATTGAACCCAAAACCAAGGCATATTAATGCTGTTTTAGGTTGTTGGACGCTATTTAGAAATGACGACATCATATCTAAATAAGGTGAATCATAAGAGGTTTGATATTTAGAGCTACTAGGGTAAATAAAAACAGGCTCATCAATTTTTGCTTTATAGTCTACTTTTTTAACTCGCCCATTTTCACGAGTCCAATTAACAGAGCCATGCATTTTATAAAGCTGAAAAACATTTGGGATATAAGAATTTGGACTTTTAGAGTGTCCACTTCTATCAACAATATCATAGCGATACCAGGCAGGGTTAAAATAACTAGGGGATGAAAAATCAAAACCGTCTACAACTACAAAACCTGTATTTGCAGCAGAATGTTCGAATGCCAAATCATAATTAGTTGTAAATAATTTAAGTCTTTGCTGCTTTGGACTTCTTCGACCTAAAGTTCGGATGAATTTATCATGGGAAAACCAATCATTTGAATTTATTTTATCTGTAAAGTTAGTTTCGTTTAAGATAACTGTTTTGGATTGATTTAAGAAAGAAGTAAGCTCTCCGGTTTTTGCTGCATTTGGAAACAAAGCAATATATTGATCACACAATGATAATAATAATTCGATATCATTCCACGGCTCATTTGTTTTTGAATCTCTTTTTTTCTGGTTTTCATCATATTTCACTGCATCAAGAACATCTTGAAATTTATCTGGATCTTGTTCTTTACACTTTTCCCATAGTTGCCCCATACTTGGAGCAATACCTTGAAATGTTAATGAGGTTCCAGAGCCAGCTAAGATAACTAAGTTATCAAAATCAAGTAAGTTACTAATACTTGAAATTAGTGATAAGTAACTTTCATTTTCACCTTTTTCAGGATCATCAATATTAATTAGTTCTGGATTTTTAATTCCATCTGTTCTTTTTACAAATGCCGATAGAAAATTTACTTCACTCATTTATACATCCCTATTCTTATATTTCTATTCAATAAATAACACATGTAACTCCAAATTTCATACACTCGATTCATTTGATAAACCAACACTTCACTTCCTCAACAACTGACTAATAGGCATCCGTTCAGTAAACTTGGTTGCTATAAACGGATCTTCATCTTGGGCGCTTTCAGGTTTGTATAGTGAGTAGCGCTCGACTTCACTTGCTGTAATTTCTGCAACAGGCAAAGTAAATGGGTTTGGCACATCAGGAAACAGTACATCAAATGCTTTAACTAAGTGCTTGGCCGTGAGGGTTTTCGCGTTATCCATTAATGCGTAAAGTACGGCATCATTTAAAAAGTATTTGAGCGCTCTAAAGCAACCTTTTGATAATGAGAACAAAGCAAAAACTGTTGCTTGATCACTTAAGTTTGGCTTTTCGGTGAATGGCATACGATTGGCTAAGCCAATTATTAATTGTACAAAATGCTTTGGGTTTTCTGACAACTTAAAATAAGGCAGCAGCCGCCTTACTAATAAACGCGATGACCATTGAGGTTCGTCTGCTATTTTTTCTGCCCACGGCATACCTACCAAGACAATTGATACACCCGCTTCATCGTTAATGTATTTTAACCTGTTAGCAATCTCGCGGCGTTTTTTACCTTGGTTGTGCTCAATTAGCTCTTGAAACTCATCAATAATTATAAGCTCTGTGCCACACGTTTTTAGGCATTTTATTAATGATGTCGTTAAGCGAGTACCGTTTATTCGTAGTTTGCGCTCTGTACTGCCTATTTGCCCTAAGTCTTTAAGAAGTTCAGCTAGGGTAGATTCTAGTGTCGGGTTACTAGGTATGCGACTTACTAATACGGGGTGGTTCATCACTCCATTAATAAAGTGCGGTAAATGTCGTTCTTTATATTGCTTGATCAGTGCTGTTTTACCTGTGCCTGTATCGCCATTTAACAGCATGCAGGGCTTTTCGCCCGCTAACCCTTTACCAAGTCTTAATCTGTCGAAGTCGTTAAATACCGTGCTTATTATTGGGTATTCAATAAATACATCACGAAATTCATTAAGCTTTTCTTTTTGTTTATCGGTCAGCATAATTAAAATCCATCTAGGTCTGAGATAAAATCATCCCAGCTATCTGTTGGTTGCTCTTTAGGTGTAACCTTTTTGGGCTCTACTGGCTCACTCTGAGCTATTGATTTTTGCGATTCACTACTGACATTTTGATGCTTAGCTAACGCTTTACCCCCTTTTACCTTTGAGTGTTTTGGCGCATTTTTTAACTCTTCAAACTCGTTTTGAATTTTATCATGAATAAACATACGCGCTTTTGCTAAGCCTACATTATCGATAGAGCCCGAAATAAAATCGCGATGAATGCGCATATTTATTTTGTGCTGATTCAAACTTAAATTTTGGGTGTAAGCGTTTGGATCTATGCATGGCACTTTTATGTAATGCTCTAGCTTATCGAGGTAAACGTATATATAAGAAATATCATCTGGGTTTAATTTAATTAAAACTTCTTGAGATACTTTGTGGCTAAACTGCTTTCTATAGTTGGCCAGTTCAGTACTGTCGTAGCTTAAATTTTCTAGCCGTATTCCACCTTTTCGAAGTACCCGATGATTTGAAATACTGAGCACAACATCTAGTTGTTGAAGATCAGCATCACTCAGCATTGTTGGTGGTAACGTACTAAACCCTTGATCCCACAATTGGCTTGGTATGTACTTAAAGCGGCTGTCGGCATCTTGATGGTAAACGTCTACTACCCATTTATGAAATAACTGCATAAAGGTCGTAAAGCGCATGATTGCATCTTTTTTTGGGTTGTATTCATGTTTTTGTAGAATATTAGAAAAAGTTTTACCTGGGATCGGGTCTAGTAACTCAGTGTTAATTGTGCCGAACATACGTTCTACAAAGGGTTTTAACCAGGGCTTTGCGACAGGGTTATATTGAGTATTAATGCCTATTTCTTCACAAGCAAGTTCAAGGCTGTTGCTCCAAAATTCAGCGCCATTATCAACAACAAGTGTTTCAATTTTACCTGCACACTTCCACTCATTAATCGTATCGGGATATAGTTTGACTACTTCACTTTTAGGTTTCATCGCATTTAGCATTGCTCGCCTTACTGCATCATAGCTAGGCTCGCTGAAGCTGAAGTAATAGCCAACAATACAATGGCTATACACATCGACTAACATGGTGAGTGTTGGCCGACCAAGCGGGATATGTAGCTCATCATCTAATAAAATAAGATCAAGCGGTGTATGGTCAATTTCAACTTTTTCGAGTACTCGAGTAGGCCGTGTATGCCCTTCTACTTTATTAAAAGTAATATCAGCAAGGCGCTTACCATAACGAGCGATCATTACTTCGTATTGTGGTAAGTTATCTATTCTGTTTTTAAACGCTTTGTATGTTAAAGGCTTTAAAACACTGCCCACAACACTGTCGTTTTCAATAATAACTAAATCTGCATAATACTTATAAGCAGAAGCCACTGATGGCTTTTCTTTTACTAAGTAACGCTCAAGTGCTTTTTCGAAAAACTTATCGGTGGCTGTATCGCGCTCCCTGTTACCCTTTTTTTGATGGCTTGGTATTAGCGCCATGATATTTTTATCTGCATTAGTATAAGCGCTATACCACCGAGCAGCTGTTCTCCAACTGGGCTTTTTTTCTCCCTCAACTTCAGGCATTAATTTTAATAAAGGCTCAAGGTTTTTTTGTGTCCAACCGCCTTGAATATTAGCCTCAAGCCATTGAATATATTTAAGCTTAGCAAATGTTGTTGTTTTAATTTTTTCAGGAAGGGCTTGTAAATCTTTGGCGTAATTTTGAGGTAGTTTGGTTTCTACTTTTGGTAATGGCTGGTTAAATTCATCTTCAAACAGCCCGTCATTAAACATTGTTAGACCAAATTGCTGTTTCTATTGATATTTCATTTGTAGTTAAGTCGGCAAATAACTGCCCTAGTGATAATAAGCGTAGCACAGTAGCAAGTAGCTCACCGGCAGTTACTTTTAAAAAGTTAACTAACTGGCCCACTTTAATAGAGCCGTATTGCTTAACTAGTTCTAGCACCGATGCTTGCAGCTCTGTTAAAGACTGAAAACCAGAGTAGCGATGCAAAAGCTTTAAGTTATTGAGTGTTGGGTATACACGGATTTGTTTATCTGTAACCAGTATTAAATCACGTCCTTCTTGCTTAGCGATGGTTTGCTTTTCAATAAAACGTGCACGAAAGTCTTCGTCGGCAATTTTGCTTTGTGGTTTTACCTCGATAAATTTTTGCGTGCCGTCTGTGTGGGTAAGTAAAAAATCAGGTGTATAACGGCAAGTACGGTTATCAAACTCATATTCGTAACCTAGTGGCTGTGCTTCAAATGCGGCTATTGATTGTGAAAATTCAAAATGAAAACAAGCATCAAACTCTAAAGAGGATTCAACTAAACAGGTAGATTTATTTTTTTGACTAGCAAATTTATGGAGGTTTTTAACACGAGAGTGTTTGAGTTTTCTTCTGTACATGTGAGTCAACCATCTAACCGTTTGGTTAAATACTAGACTATGCCACCTTATACTTCCAATTTATGCCATCTTTTAGTACAAATATGTCAACTTATACTTCAAACAACACCAAATGAGGAATTTGGGTGGCAGTCTTACCAGCCACATCTCGGCACACACGTCACAAACTGTGGCTGCTCCCTTCCGGGCCTGACCAGGTTCGCCTGCTAGTGTTGCGAGAGGACCAATAAGACTACCATTGAGGGCCTTGGTTGGCGCGGGAAGGATTATCTCTACTTTTGGTGTGTTATTCAAGGGATAATCAAAAAAGAAAGTGCGATTGCATATTTCATATACAATCGCGGTTAAAAACAGCCTTTAATGCCTATTAATTACGCTCTAACTCGGCTTTAATTTTACGCAGTGCTGCTTTTACTTTTTTCATGTTTTCAGGGCCCATACGTAACAGCTGTTTTTGTGCAGCCGGTAATTGCTCCCATTCAGAAAACGCATACTGATAAGTAACCGAGTCTCGCAGTAGCGGTAACTCGCCTTCTGGCTCCGGTGTATCAAGTAATAACTCAATAGCATCTTCTAGCGTTTGATTAAATTCATCATCGCCATAACCAATTTCACTGTACGCGTTGTTGATTAATGGCTTGTACTGCTCGTACATACGCACAGCTTGGGCGGCGCTCAAGCTCGTAAATACTTTTACATACGGTGTATAGCGCTCGTAGCTGTTAGGGTCAATTGTTAAAATGTCTCCTTCGTTTACGCTAAATTCTTCTTCGGGTTTAACCACTGGCGTATGCTTTTTAGCAATTTTGCCTTTGGCTATATTGTCTATAAATACGACGCCACGGCGAATTACATCGTCGGTTACCATTAGGCTCATTACCGAGTCGCTTAGGTATTCATCCATTTTGGCAACCACTACGGTGTCGCTTTCATCAAGCGTTGGTAATGGCTCTACAACCGGCTCTGGCTCAGCTGGGCGCTGAGCAGGCACGCTTAGCTCAGCTGGCTTTTCAGGCTTAACTGATGGCGCATCTACCACAGGGTCGTTTTCTGGCTTTAACTCCATCACTGGCTGTTCTTTTGGTGTTTGCTCTACCTCTGTGCGAGTTTCTGGCTCGTCAGTGGGCGATAGCAGGACGAACGCAGCGGCACACACTAAAATAATTAAAATAATAACGGCGAATAAAAAATTGTTTTTAGGCGGACGTTTTTGAACATCTGACGCTTCTGGTTTATCTGACATACAAACTCCATAAATTTAAATGCATATTACTCAGAGTACGCTGAGTGGAAAAAATTCACTATCGGTAATCACTATTACTTTAAATATAGGCTTTACAACATAAACCTACACTTACTAATTAGAACAACGAGCCATAGTAACTCAGTTATTCTTTGATTCTTCTAGCTTAAAGACTTAAAGTTGATAAATAAAGAAAAGACGTTAAGCAGTTCAAAAACCACTATGAAAATCCAGCAAGTTGACCCACATAAACCTAAAATAGCCCTATTACTTACAGGTGGTGGCGCTCGCGCTGCTTATCAAGTGGGCGTGCTTAAAGCGCTTGCTCATAGTATGCCTCGCACCGCGCCTTTGCCATTTAGAATTATTAACGGCACTTCTGCAGGCGCGATTAACTCTGCAGCTTTGGCCTGTTATGCCTCGTGTGCGCATTTGGCCGTGCGTAAGCTTGAGTCTGTTTGGAAAAACTTTTCAACGTCTATGGTCTACAAAAGCGACTTTTTAAGTGTGTTTGGCCATATTGCGCGTAATATTTTAACCAGTTTTCAGTCTGAGCACATAAACCACCCACCAGGCAGTTTGCTAAATAACCGCCCTTTGCGCGGTTTATTAAACGAAATTTTAGACCTGCACCGCATTGAACGTAATTTACACCGTAATTATTTAGAAGCGATTTCTATTACCGCTTCAAGCTATACAACCGGTGACTCTGTTGCGTTTTTTCAGTCAAACACACAAACACCTTGGCAACGTGCCAAACGCGAAGGTCGCCCTATGCGCATTAACGTTGAGCATTTAATGGCATCAAGTGCTATTCCTATGGTGTTTCCAAGTGTTAATGTATTTAACCACTATTTTGGCGATGGCTCTATTCACCAGCTTTCACCGCTTAGCCCGTCTATTCATTTAGGGGCCGAAAAAATATTTATTATTGGGGTGGACCAACCAAAAGAGTCGCATCCGGCGGGTTACTCGCCCCACTACCCTGGGCTTTCTGCGGTTGCAGGGCATTTACTCGATAGTGTATTTAGCGACACCATGCAAGCCGACCTTGAGCGCCTTGAGCGTGTAAATCGCACTTTAGGGCTGCTTCCGGCGCGCGACAAACATCAAGAGCTGAAACAAATAGAAACCTGTATTATTAATCCATCAAAAAACTTTAACGATATTGCCGCGCAATACTACAGCGATATGCCGTGGGCAATTAAGTTGCTGCTGCGCACAATTGGGGTAAAAAAACATTCGCAATCGAGTTTAACCAGCTATTTATTGTTTGAAAAACGCTACACTCAGCACCTAATTCAAATTGGCTATGAAGATGGCATGAAAAAACTACCCGAAATACGCCAATTTTTAGAGCTCGACTAGCTAATGTTGGCTTTTGCTAATTAAAACTTGTTCTATGGGCTATTTAATCGCAGAGTAAGCTTTGAAACCAACTGAGCTCGATAACTACCTCTGCGTTATTTTAATAACTTGCATCTATGTCAGTAAAAAACATCAAATGCACTTTTTTATTCAAGCCCATCGAGTAGATAATGCTCTACTCGCTCTACCCGCCTAGGCTTACCTTGCAATACCAGTACATCGTTTGCGCACAATGTGGTGCTGGTTGATGGGTCGTCTATTTCTTGCCCCTCTCGGCGCAAAGCTTTTACAGTCACGCGGCGTTTAGATAAGTTAAGCTCGTCTATTGTTTTATCCACCGCATAGGCTTGTTCTGGCAACGCAACTACGTGTAAGTATTCTAAGCGCTCAGAGGAGGTTTCTTCGTTGTCTTTAAAGTAACCGGCGTAAAAACTTTGCATAAGCGGGTAGCGATTACGGCGCTCTTTACTAACACGGCGCACAATACGTGTCATCGGTACACCCGACATCGACAACACATGCGAAACCAACATTAAGCTTGCCTCTAACGACTCAGGCACCACCTCAGTAACCCCCAACTCTTTTAAGTTGTTTAATTGGCTGTCGTCGCGGGTTCTTATTAGTATTTTAACGTTAGGCGCAAGTTGCTTTATGGCGTCTATTACCACGTGTGCATGTTCAAGCTCTGTAAAGGTAATAATCACTAAGCGTGCTCGCTCTACCCCTGCGCACTTTAAAATATCTTTTTGTTTTACATAGCCAAATATTACTGGCTCGCCTGCGGCTTTGCCCTCTTGTACTAAAATAGGGTTACTTTCTATGGCAACGTAATCTATGGCTTCGGGTTTTAAAAATCGCGCTATAGTTTGCCCTACGCGTGAAAAGCCACAAATAACCACGTGATCGTTATATAAGGTGCTACTTTTAGGCTCGCTCTCCCTCGCCATACTGGGGTGATCTAAAATACCTAATTGTTTTAAAATTAGTGGGGTTTTATCAATTAAAAACGGGGTTAGCGCCATCGAAAGCACCCCTAAGGCAATTAAAAACGAGACTTGCTCTGAATTGAGTAACTCATGCTGACCTGCCAAAGCAATAAGCACAAACCCAAATTCTCCCATTTGCCACAGCATAACGCCGCAGGCTAGCGAGTCTTGATTGCGCTCATGCATTAATCTGGCACTGAATGCCAGCACGGTAATTTTTAATATTAACAAGCCAAATAACGCGCCAATAATTACAAAACCATGCGAAAGCACAAATAAAATATCGAGCTGCATCCCCACAGTTACAAAAAACAACCCCATTAATATATCGCGAAATGGCCTAATATCAGCCTCTAGTTGATGGCGGTAATGGCTCTCTCCTAGCATCATGCCGGCTAAAAATGCCCCAAGGGCCATTGATAAACCAAACATGTAAGTTAAAAAGCCGGCAAATAACGCCACCAAAATTGTGGTAAGTACAAACAGCTCATCGGTTCGTACCTGCGCTATTTCTTTAAATACCTTAGGCAGCACCCATTTACCAATTGCCCACAGTAATAAGCACACAAACGCGCCTTTTGTAAGCGCAAATGCCAGCGCCCACCTAATACTTTGCGAATCGCTTGAGGCAAACAATGGCAAAATAATAAGTAGGGGCACAACGGCAATATCTTGAAACAGTAATACGCCCACCGCCAGCTGCCCACGGCGCTGGTTTAGTTCGCCAGTTTCTTTTAATAGCTTAACCACCACCGCGGTTGAAGAAAGCGCCATAATTGTGCCAATGGTAAAGCTAGTGAGTAAGCTAAAATTTAAGCAATATAAAATAATAATGAAGAGCAAGCTGGTAACACCAACTTGTAACGAGCCCAGTCCAAACACAATATTGCGCATGGCCATTAGCCGGGATATAGAAAACTCGAGCCCTAAACTAAACAGTAAAAATACGATGCCCAGCTCAGCAATAAACTCTATTTCGTGAGATTGAGCAAGCCAACCAATGCCATGGCTGCCCGCTAAAACGCCTGTTGCTAAATACGCCAAAATAGGCGGCAAGCCAATGCGCTTAAAAAACCATACAAAAAGCACCGCCGCCACTAACAAGCCAAAAATTTGAGCGTTTATACTTTGCAAATTCGGCCTCCAGCGTCAATTAAACTACGGAATGAACTTTAAATATAGCAACCATATGTTTATCAAGCAATTTTAAAATATGGCATAAAAATAGCTTAGTTATTGCAAAGTAACACCCTGGGGGAAGATTTTAATGGAAAATGTCCATATTTTGACACAACGCGTGTCTGGGCGCGGCGATTTTTTGCCGTTTTCAGCAGAGCAAACACACACAAACGAAACAGCGGCAACGCACGATTTAGTTACCGAGCTACAAACAAGCCTAGTAATAGAAGATGTATTGGCTATTTATGCAAAATTTGCCAAACAGTTACTTAACTTTTCAGGGTTGCAGTTTCAATCAACGCTCGGCACTGCACAAACTTCAGATAGCAATACGAACACTAGCCCGTACTCTTACGATTTAGCTATTGGTCGCGAGCACTTAGGACAGCTAATTTACTTTAGCCAATACCCTATTAGTAAAGCGATTGAAAACAAATTACGTGCCCTGCACAGCGCCCTTGTGTACCCACTGCGTAACGCAATGATGTACAGCCGAGTGTTAAAACTTGCCACAAAAGATGCGCTTACTGGGTTAAATAATCGTAGCCAATTTAATGACATGTTATCGCAAAAGCTCGAAAACTGCCGCCGTTACCAGCGCCCTTTTAGTTTAATGCTGCTTGATTTAGATAACTTTAAGCAAGTAAACGACAACTATGGTCATAAAGTAGGTGACGATGTTTTAAAAGAATTTTCGCAGGTACTTTGCAGCAGTATACGCGGAACCGACTCCGTGTTTAGATTTGGTGGCGATGAGTTTTCGCTGATTATTGAAGACCCTGAGTTTACAACAAACAAAGTAGTTGCTGAGCGCATTATGCGCTTAGTCAGAAACTCAAGTTTAATGTCTAAATACAAAGTAACCACCAGCATTGGCTTTACCCTAGCCAATAGCCAAGATTGCGAAACAGAAATATTTGCAAGAGCCGATAAAGGCTTATATAAGGCAAAAGCCTCTGGGCGCAACTGTGCAAAAGCATATTAGTATTTGCTTAACTGTATTATTTATAAAAGCTTAGCTTCCCCCGCTAAGCTTTTTTATTACAAATTAATTATTTATTAGCCAGTAATTTATAAACAAACAAGGCCGCACAAAAGCCAAAAAAGAAGCCGCTCACTAAATTAAGCAATGCTGTTATGCTTGCAAGCGGGGTAAATAACACTAAAACCAATGGTAAACTAACGCCTAAAATAAAAAATAACCCGCCTTTACCTAACCAGTAGGCAAGCAGTAATACCGCCGATACCACCCCGCCCACAACGGCATAACCTAATGTAATAATATTAAGCTCTAATAATACATTGGCTATAACAGCAACTAACGCTGTTATTAACATACCCATTGGCGCTTTGCTAACTAGCGATAAGCCTACATGTGGCTGATCTTTCATTTATTTACACTCCCAAAAAATGCCGTTTTCGTCTTGGTGTTTTTCACTTACAAAATAACCAACAACTTGCACAAGCTCGTCGTTATAAAATATTAAAGGCACGCGCTCTCTTAACCATGGGGCTACTTTTGCATCTTTAAACCAGTGTTTAAGCGTATTGCTGCCTGGCTTTTTTAACGGCTTTATACGCGCACTATTACGATTAAAGCGCACGGTGACTTGCTCGTTTGGTAAAGGAGCACGTAGGCCTTTACCTTGTTGCTTTATTAATACGCGCCCATCATTAAGCGCAAGCTCATTGCTCGTTAGCGCTTCATCGGCTAATAGCGTGTGTGGTGTAACAAAATACAAATACCCTTGATGGCGTCGTATTTGCCCCTCGCTTAAATCAACTTGCATTTGCGCATCAGCCTGCGCATTTATGGCTTGGTTAATTATTTGCAAAAGCTGCTTTTGTGAAGGCATTACTTGGGTAAATAAGCTAAGCCATGCACGAACTACATTGGTTATGCGCACGTCGCTGTAGGTGGTTAGTTGGCTAACGCTCAGCGCTTGATGGGCGTTTACGCTTTGTTTTAAATCAAGTTCAGTGTACTCATCAAGTAGCGCTTGTTGTTGCTGTAGTAACTCGATGCTGCGCCCAGCACAGTGCTCAAAACCTTTAAAACGCTTTGCAAGTAAAGGTACTACACGTGCACGTAAAAAGTTACGATCAAAACGCTCATCGGTATTTGAGTCATCAGTAATGTGCGTAATATTAAACTCTGTGGCAAAGTGCTCTATATCACTGCGCGTTATGTTTAAAAGCGGTCTGTAGCATATTCGCCCGCTTTGTAGTTCACGCATTTTTTGCATTGCGCCTAACCCTTTTAAGCCAGAGCCGCGCTTTAACCGCAGTAAAAACGTTTCTATTTGATCGTTTAAATGCTGACCCAACAAAATAACACTGCCCGCGGGGCTTAGCTCATCAAGTGCTTTGTAACGCGCCTCACGTGCCTGCGCTTCAAGGCTTGTTCGTGTTTGCGGGTTTATTGTTACCTGCGCGGCATTAAACGGTACATTTAGCTCAGCGCACAAGTTTTGGCAAAAGCGCTGCCAGTCATTCGCGTATTGGCTTAAACCATGATTAACATAAATCGCGTTTACGTTTAGCTTTGGTTGCGCTTGTTTTAATAAGTGCATTACATGAAGCAATACCACCGAATCCATGCCACCCGAAAGCGCCACCGTAAAGCTATACTGCTGGTGCTTAAAAAAGTGCTCAAGGGCGTGTTTAACGTGCTGATAAATAGGTGATGCTTGCATGGATACGCTATAAATTTAAGGTTTGCAGTATTTTAAAACAAAAAAGCCGCATAAGCGGCCTTTTTTAACAATAAATGCGTTGGTTAGCTAATTAGCAGTAACCAAACGACATTAAACGTTTGTAGCGTTGATCTAGCATGTCTTCAAGCGATAGCGCTTGTAAGTCAGCAAGGTCACGTTTTAAACGTGTTTTTAAGTTACGTGCCATTGCATCGTAATTGCGGTGTGCGCCGCCTAAAGGCTCTTCAACTAAGTTATTAATTAAATCAAGCTCTTTAACGCGCTCTGCAGTTACACCCATTGCCTCTGCGGCAAGTGGTGCTTTATCGGCGCTTTTCCATAAAATTGAAGCACAGCCTTCTGGCGAAATTACTGAGTACGTGCTGTATTGCAACATGTTAACTCTGTCGCCAACACCAATGGCTAATGCACCACCAGAGCCGCCTTCGCCAATAACCGTACAAATTGTGGGTACTTTAAGTGCCGCCATTACTTTTAGGTTACGTGCAATTGCCTCAGACTGACCGCGCTCTTCAGCGCCCACACCTGGGTATGCCCCTGGCGTGTCGATAAAGGTCATAATTGGCATTTTAAAACGCTCGGCCATTTCCATTAAACGTAGCGCTTTGCGGTAGCCTTCTGGTTTTGGCATACCAAAGTTACGTTTAATTTTTTCAGCTGTATCGCGCCCTTTTTGCTGACCAATCACCATTACTGGTTCGCCATCTAAACGTGCAACACCGCCTAAAATAGCCGGATCGTTAGCAAAAGTACGATCGCCTGCAAACTCGTCAAATTCCGTGAAAATGCGCTCGATATAATCTCGAGTGTAAGGACGCAACGGATGACGCGCTAACTGCGATACTTGCCAAGCGCCTAAATTTGAGAATATTTCCTCTTTTTGCTTAGCGCTTTTTTCTTTTAATTTGCTGACTTCCTCTTCTAACTCAAGGTCTAATTCGCCAGCGCGGCTTATGCTTTGTAATTCTTCAATTTTTGCTTCTAATTCTGCAATCGGAAGCTCAAAATCAAGATAATTGAGGCTCATGCTCTAAACTACCTAATCAGTTAAATTCTAGTTCTACATCTTGTGCCGCCATGAGTGATAACTTATGAATTAAGTCGTCGCTCGGCGTAACACACCATTCGATCCCTAGGGTTAATTGAGCCAACGCATCGGGGCGCTGGTAATAAACCTTGATCGGACACGTTCCCATTTTATAAGGTTCGAGTACTTTTTGTAATTTATCGAAGAAACCTGCCTCGATTTGCACCATGTTCAGCGTCATTTTAATCGCTTTAATGCGTTTTTCACGCGCTTGAGCAATGGTGTTTATTTCTCTGGCGGTCATTGTAATACCACCGGAGAAGTTATCAAAGCTGACCTGTCCAGATATTACCAAGATATTGTTTACTTGAAGCATTTCTTGGTACATTTCGAACTGTTCAGGAAACAAGCGTACATCAATACGGGCGCTCTTGTCATCTAAAGTTATTAAGCCCCAACGATTTCCTTTTTTATTAATTAATGTCCGCGCTGAAATAACTAAACCCGCCGCCGTAGAGAGTACATCACGATTTGTTGGCTGTAAATCCACCAGCTTGCCGCTGGTGTAATGTCTAAGTTCGCGGCGATACTGATTTATCGGATGCCCTGTTAAATAAAGGCCTAGCGTGTCTTTTTCGCCATCAAGCCATTGGTTATCGGTAAGCGGCGTGGCTTTAATAAAGGCTTGCTCAACTTCATCAGGCTCGGTGGCCAGTAAGCCAAATAAATCGCTTTGCCCAAGTTGCTCAGCTTTGTTGTGCTGATCGGCAGCGCGCATGGCATCTTTTAAACTTGCCAGTAATGTTGCACGCCCTGCTTGGGTTTTCTCTGGCCCGAGTTGATCAAGTGCACCGGCGTAAATTAATTTTTCGGTTACACGTTTATTTAAGCGTTTTAAATCTACACGGGCACAAAAATCAAATAAATCTTTAAATGGGCCGCCTTTTGCGCGCGCTTCTAAAATGGCCTCTACCGGCGCTTCACCTACACCTTTAATAGCACCAATACCGTAAACAATTTCACCTTGCAGGTTTACCGTAAACTTAAATTCTCCGGCGTTTACATCAGGCGGTAATAAGGTGAGCTTCATGTTTTCACATTCATCCACCAAGATTACTATTTTGTCGGTGTTATCCATATCGGCCGACATTACCGCAGCCATAAATTCTGCCGGATGGTGCGTTTTCATCCACAGCGTTTGGTACGAAACCAGTGCATACGCTGCCGAGTGAGATTTATTAAAACCATAGCCTGCGAATTTTTCTACCAGGTCGAAAATTTTAATCGCCAGTTCGCCGTCTATACCATTATTGCGTGCGCCTTCTTCAAAGGTTGAACGCTGTTTGGCCATTTCTTCGGGTTTTTTCTTACCCATTGCACGACGTAGCATGTCGGCGCCACCAAGCGTATAGCCTGCTAGTACTTGGGCAATTTGCATTACTTGTTCTTGGTACAAAATAATGCCGTAAGTAGGCTCAAGAATGGGCTTTAAGCTTTCGTGTTGGTATTGGGCATCTGGGTATGAAATTTCTTCTCGGCCAAGCTTACGGTCGATGAAGTTATCTACCATGCCTGATTGCAGTGGGCCTGGGCGAAACAAGGCTACCAAAGCAATCATATCTTCAAAGCAATCGGGCTTTAATCGACGTACGAGGTCTTTCATGCCGCGCGATTCGAGCTGGAATACCGCGGTTGTTTCGGCGCGCAGTAATAGCTCTATACTTTTTTTATCATCCAGTGGAATGGTATTTATATCAACGGGCGCTTTGCCTTCGCGCTTCATGCGCTCGTTGGTCATATCCACAGCCCACTGCAAAATGGTCAAGGTACGTAAACCCAAGAAATCGAACTTAACAAGGCCTGCGGTTTCTACATCATTTTTATCAAACTGTGTTACCGGAAACTTACCTTCGTCATCGCAATAAAGTGCAGCAAAGTCGGTAATGGTCGTCGGCGATATTACAACACCACCGGCGTGTTTACCGGCATTACGTGTACACCCTTCTAGGATGCGACACATATCGATTAAATCTTTTACCTCTGAGTCGCCATCGTAGGCTTCTTGTAAACGCGGCTCAACCTCAAACGCTTTGGCAAGCGTCATGCCGGGATCCCCTGGGATCAGCTTAGAAATTCGATCGACAAAACCATAAGGGTGGCCAAGTACACGGCCTACATCGCGTATTACCGCTTTTGCAGCCATGGTACCAAAGGTAATAATTTGTGATACCGCGTCCCGCCCATACAATGCCGATACATGGTCAATTACCTCATCACGCCTGTCCATACAAAAATCGACATCGAAATCGGGCATTGATACACGTTCAGGGTTTAGGAATCGCTCAAAGAGTAGGTCAAATTCAAGCGGATCAAGGTCGGTAATTTTTAGGGCATACGCCACTAATGAACCCGCACCCGAACCACGCCCTGGCCCCACTGGAATATTGTTATCTTTACTCCACTGAATAAACTCCATTACGATTAAGAAGTAGCCTGGAAAACCCATTTGGTTAATTACACCAAGCTCTACTTTTAAGCGCTCGTCGTATTCGCCTCGTTTTTCTTGTCGCTCTTGTTCATCGGGGAATAAAAACTGCAGGCGCTCTTCAAGGCCATCTTCTGAAACCTTAACTAAAAAGTCTTCAATTTTTAACGAGCCTGTTGGGTAATCAGGCAAAAAGTAAGTGCCTAGTTGCACCGTTACGTTACAGCGTTTGGCTATTTCTACGGTATTTTGCAGCGCTTCAGGAATATCGCTAAATAGCTCTGCCATTTGCTCAGGCGTTTTTAGGTATTGCTCTTGTGAGAATCGTTTAGGGCGGCGTTTATCATCAAGGGTATAACCGTCAAAAATAGCCACACGAATTTCGTGCGCTTCAAAATTTTCGGGCTTTAAAAAAACCACTTCGTTTGTGGCAACAACGGGCAGTTGCTCTTTAGCTGCAAGCTCTACCGCCATATGCAGGTAGTCTTCTTCAAGCGGGCGGTCGGTGCGAATAAGCTCTAAATAGTAATGATCGCTAAAATGCTGCTTATAAAAGCTCACTACAGATTCAATAACGCCTGGGTTATTTTTTAATAACGCTTTACCTAAATCACCATCTTTTGCGCCTGAGAGAATAATAAGCCCTTCTTTGTGCTTAACTAGCCATTCTCGGTCAATCACCGGGCGATGAAATATATGCCCGCGTTGGTAAGCTTCAGATATTAATAAGGTAATGTTTTTATAACCGTCGTTGTTTTTAGCTAGCAACGTAATACGGCTTGGCTCATCTGGAAACTCTGGGCTGCGCAACCAAAAATCGGCTCCCACTATGGGTTTAATACCGGCACTGTGGGTTGCGCCATAAAAACGCACTAAACCACAAAAGTTCATTTGATCGGTAATTGCCAGCGCGGGCATTTCAAGCTCTTGCGCTTTAGCAACAATAGGCTTGGTTTTAGCTAAGCCATCGACCATCGAAAAGTCTGAGTGAACCCGTAAATGTACAAAATCTGGAGCGGCCATTATTTATGCCTCGCCCTTTGCTTGCATTAGCACACGTTGTACCGGCTTAAAGCTTTTACGGTGCTCATCAATAGCGCCGTATTGCTCAAGCGCTGCAAAATGTGCTTTAGTTGGATACCCCTTGTGCCCTGCAAACCCGTATTGCGGGTAGCGTGTATCAAGCTCAAGCATTTCATCATCACGCGCTACTTTGGCTAAAATAGAGGCTGCTGAAATTTCAGCCACTAAACTGTCGCCTTTAACAACTGCTTGAGCCGGCATAGCTAATTTAGGTAAGCGGTTACCATCTACAAATACAAACTCTGGTTGTGTACTTAACCCCTCAACTGCACGCGTCATTGCAAGCATAGTTGCATGCAAAATGTTTAATTCGTCAATTTCTGTTGGGCTACAACGACCAATGGCATAACACAGCGCTTTTTGTTTTATTTCTATAGCCAGTGCTTGGCGCTTTTTGTCGGTTAGCTTTTTAGAGTCAGCTAAACCTGCAATAGGATTCGCTGGGTCAAGTATTACCGAAGCGGTAACAACATCGCCGACAAGCGGGCCACGCCCTACTTCATCTACACCGGCAATTAAGGTTACGTTGGGTCGTTCAATTTGCATTTATTAACTCCGCCACAGCATTAGCTGCTTGTTTGCTGGCATTTAATCTAATTTTTTCGTGGATGGCTAAAAAGCGTGCTTTTAGTTCTTTATTATCGGTATTTAGCATAGGCGTAAGTGCGCCCGTTAAATTAGCCACGTTACATTCACTTTGTAAAAACTCCGGCACGAGTTCTTCATCGGCTAATAAGTTTGGCAGTGAAAAATATTTAATGTTAAAGGTAAACAAGGTTTTAAAAATCCAATAACTCATTGGCTTAATTTTATAACCTACAACCATAGGCTTTTTATACAGCATGCCTTCGAGCGTTGCTGTGCCTGATGCAAGTAAAATGGCATCGGCTGCTTGCATGGCTAGTTTTGACTGACCATCGAGTAGGTTTACATTTAAATTTGGTGCAGTGGCATTTAAAATTTCACTAAATTGCGCTTTGCGTTTTTCGTTAACCAGCGGCACCACTATTTTAAGCTCTGGGTTTTGCGCTTGTAACTGCGCAGCTGTATTTATATAGGTTTCGCTGAGCAAGCCTACTTCTGAACCACGGCTACCTGGCAGTAAAGCCAGTACTTTGTCGTCGGTATTTAGGCCAAGTTCTTGGCGGGCTTGGCTATCGTCGTGCTCAAGCGCTATATCGTCAGCTAAGGTGTGCCCTACAAATGTACACGGTACTTGGTGCTTATCGTAAAATTCTTTTTCAAACGGCAGCAAAGCAAGCACTAAATTTGTGGCAGCACTAATGGTATGAATGCGTTTTTCGCGCCACGCCCAAACCGACGGGCTTACGTATTGAATGGTTTTAATACCGGCATCTTTTAAAGGCTTTTCTACGCGTAGGTTAAAATCGGGCGCATCAATACCAATAAATACATCGGGTGGGTTATCTTTAAAGTGCTGCACCAGCTGCTTACGTATTTTAAGTAAACGCGGCAAACGCCCTAATACTTCAACCAGCCCCATTACCGAGAGCTCGTCCATATCGTAAAGCGTTTTACAGCCTTGCGCCTGCATTTTTGGCCCTGCAATGCCTTCAAATATGGCATCTGGAAAGTGCGTTTTAAGTGCTTTAATTAAGCCTTCGCCTAAAATATCGCCCGACAGCTCACCTGCCACAATACCAATACGTAGTTGTTTTTTCTCTTTATTCATTCGACTTTATTTATCAGGCGTTCATAGCGGTTAGTTTACCGTGTTTTAATGTTTGGTTAAACGCTTTAAATTAACGATTATTTGTAACTAATTTAGCACCAAACGATTGTTTGTATTTCATACTGATGTAGCATGGTGAATATATATTAACTTTTTCTAATATGTTTATTGACAAAAATTGTGCAAACGTAAATAATATTCCAAACTTTCAGTAATTACTGAAAGTTCATTAATTTTAACTTTGCCAATTATTAATTGCCTTGTTAACCCGTCACCCTCAAGGAGCCAAAAATGATAGATGAAACCTTTGTGGATCTATCGCGATTGCAGTTTGCTGTTACCGCACTCTTCCATTTCTTATTCGTACCTTTAACCATAGGTATGACCTGGATTTTAGTTATTATGGAATCGGTTTATGTTATGACCGGTCGCGAAATTTATCGTGATATGACTAAGTTTTGGGGAAAATTGTTTGGTATTAACTTTGCCATTGGGGTGGCAACGGGCCTGACCATGGAGTTTGAGTTTGGTACTAACTGGTCTTATTACTCGCATTACGTAGGCGATGTATTTGGCGCCCCGCTCGCTATTGAAGGCTTAATGGCATTCTTTTTAGAGTCGACCTTTGTGGGTATGTTCTTTTTAGGCTGGGATAGGTTAACTAAACGCCAACATTTGGGCGCTACATTTTTAATGGCGCTAGGTACTAATATGTCGGCGCTGTGGATATTAATTGCTAACGGGTGGATGCAAAATCCGGTAGGGGCAGAGTTTAACTATCAAACCATGCGCATGGAAATGACCAGCTTTGCAGAGCTTGTATTTAACCCAGTGGCGCAGGTTAAGTTTATTCATACGGTATCGGCAGGTTACGTAGCCGCTTCTATGTTTGTACTGGGCATTAGTAGTTGGTACATATTGAAAGGTCGCGATTTAGCCTTTGCTAAGCGCTCGTTCTCGGTGGCATCGGGCTTTGGTTTAGCATCTATACTGTGTGTCATTTTATTAGGTGACGAATCAGGCTACGAGGTAGGCGAAGTTCAAAAAGTAAAACTAGCAACAATAGAAGCTGAGTGGCACACCGAAGAAGCACCTGCTGCGTTTACCGCGCTTGGTTTTCCTGACTCAGATGAGCAGGTAACTCATGCAGCAGTAAAAATACCTTACGCATTGGGTATTATTGCTACCCGCTCTTTAGATGAGCAAGTTATTGGTATTTCTGATTTAGAGAAAAAACACGAGGTACGCATTCGTAACGGGATGATAGCGTACGAATACCTCCAAAAACTAAGAAATGGCGATGACAGCGAAGAAAACATAGCTAAATTTGACTCTCTTAAAGCCGATTTAGGTTATGGCTTGCTGCTTAAGCGCTATACCCCCAATGTGGTAGATGCCACAGAAGAGCACATTCAAATGGCAGTTAAAGACTCGTTCCCTAAAGTGGGGCCTATGTTTTGGTCATTTAGAATAATGGTGGCCTGTGGTGTAGTTATGCTGGCCGTATTTGTATTGGCATTTTATTACAACGCACACCGTATTATTGAGCAAAAACGTTGGCTACTGTGGGCTGCAGTATTAAGTATTCCACTACCATGGATTGCAATAGAGTTTGGTTGGATCGTTGCTGAATATGGTCGCCAGCCTTGGGCTATATCAGAAATATTACCGACCTTTTTAGCGACCTCGTCACTGACGGTAAACGATATTTTAATTAGCTTAACTGGGTTTATTATTTTTTACACTGGCCTTGCCATTGTAGAAGGTTGGTTAATGGTGCGCTTTATTAAACAAGGCCCAAGCTCGTTACATACAGGTAAGTATCACTTTGAGTTACCAAACAAAGCAGATAAAGACGCAGGAGAGCAATTATGATTTTTGATTATGAAACATTAAAAATGCTGTGGTGGTTGCTCATTGGCGTACTGCTAATAGGCTTTGCAATTACCGATGGCATGGATATGGGCGTAGCGATGCTGCTTCGCCTAGTTGGTAAAACAGACTCAGAGCGCCGCACGGTAATAAACACCATTGGCGCCCACTGGGACGGTAACCAAGTATGGTTTATTACCGCTGGCGGCGCTTTATTTGCAGCGTGGCCTATGGTGTATGCCGCTGCATTTTCGGGCTTTTACTTTGCCATGATGCTGGTATTGTTTGCGTTATTTTTTAGACCTTTAGGTTTTGATTACCGCTCAAAAATAGACTCTAAACGCTGGCGTAATAACTGGGATTGGGGCTTATTTGCAGGCAGCGCCATTCCGGCTTTAGTATTTGGTGTGGCATTTGGTAACTTATTTTTAGGTGTACCATTTAACATTGATAACTTACTGCGTGTAAGTTACCAAGGCTCGTTTTTTGGCTTACTCAACCCATTTGGCCTACTGGCAGGTTTAATTAGTATCACTATGTTAATTGCCCATGCAGGCATGTGGCTACAACTGCGCACAGCAGATGCCGTTGCAGAGCGCTCAGCGCAATATGGCCGCTACGCATTAGTGGTATTTATTGTACTGTTTGCGGCTGCGGGTTTTTGGGTAGCAAACATAAATGGCTACCAAATTGTTTCTATGCCTGATACGCAAAGCCATGCAGATCCGTTGGCAAAAGTTGTAAGCACAGCGCAAGGTGCGTGGCTTAATAATTACAGCGAGCGCCCATGGACAATGACCTTCCCTATTTTAGGCTTTGTTATGGCACTCAGTGCTTTACTGTTCTCTAAACTAAACAAGCCAGCGCTTGGGCTTATTTCAACCAGTATCATGTTAATTGGCGTTATTATGACGGCGGGTGTGTCGCTGTTCCCATTTATTATGCCATCTGTTAATAACCCAGATATTAGCTTAACTATTTGGGATGCGGTGTCGAGCCATAGAACGCTTAATATTATGTTTGTTGCTGTTGTTATATTTATTCCGTTAATTTTGGCCTACACCACCTGGTGTTATGTAAAAATGTGGCGCAGAGTAACGGTAGACGAAATTGAAAACAACACGCACGGTAGCTACTAAGGAGACTAAATTATGTGGTATTTCGCTTGGATTTTAGGTGTACTTTTAGCCTGTACCTTAGGTGTTATAAATGTAATGTGGTACGAGTTCCATCAAAATAAAAACAGCATAGCTGATGATGAACAACCGATGCACGATTTACTAAACGAAGCTAACAACACAAAAGATGACGACTAATCCCCGACCAAATCGCGCGCAGCAGCAATCTCTGCGCGCTTTTTTAAAGCGACAAAGTAAGCCTGCGGGTGCATGGTTAAAGTTAAGTATTGCACTGGGCACATTTAACGCTATTTTAATGATTGCAGGTGCCTATTTACTGGCACAAACTATTCATAACGTAATGTTTGAAGGTGCAAGCCTTAACCAAGTAACCCACTTACTTTGGCCACTTGCGGGTATTATTTTACTCAGAGCCCTGTTTTTAGCTATCAGTGAAAGGCTCAGTGCTTATGCGGCACTTAAAATAAAGTCGGCTATGCGCCAAACCTTATTAACTAAATTAACGCAACTTGGCCCAAGTTATATTGAACAACACGGCCAAGGAGCAACGCTTAACACCGTGCACGATGGTGTTGAAGCACTGCACGACTACTACGCTAAATACTTGCCCGGCGTTGCTTATAGCGCGCTTATTCCACTGGCAATATTGGTGGTTATTTTTCCAACCGACTATAAAGCAGGCCTAATATTTTTATTAACCGCCCCGCTTATTCCGTTTTTTATGATTTTGGTGGGCTCAAAGGCCGAGGCGTTAAATCAAAAAAGATGGCAGCAACTGGCCGTACTAGGTAATTACTTTTTTGACCGCGTACAAGGTTTAACACAACTTAAATTGTTTAACGCAACGCAAAAAGAGCTAAAACAAATAGCCAAAATTTCTGATGACTTTAGGCACGCTACACTCGGTGTTTTAAAAATTGCCTTTTTATCATCATTTGCGTTGGAATTTTTAGCCACAATTAGTGTGGCACTGGTAGCGGTAATTATTGGTTTTAGACTGTTTTTTGGCACGCTTGATTTTGCAACCGGATTTGTTGTTTTACTACTTGCCCCAGAATTTTACTTACCACTGCGCCAATTAGGCAGCCACTACCATGCCCGCTTGCAAGGTATAAGCGCTGCGGCCGATATGGTCACTATTTTAAATGCCCCACTTCCTGAGCAGTCACAGCAACATGAAGCAAAATTTGAGGAGCATATAAGCTCAATAAACATAAACAACTTAAACTTTACCTACCCAAACAGTAACGAAGGCATAAAAAATATAAACCTTACGCTACCCGCTAAAGGGTTAGTGGCTGTAGTAGGAGCTAGTGGCTCAGGTAAAAGTACTTTATTTGATTGTTTATTAGGGTTTCATCCGCAGGTGATTGAACAAATAAGCATTAATAATAAACCACTTGATGCTACAAGCATGAGTACATTACAAAACGCAATTGCGTGGATCCCCCAAACCCCAACGCTTTTTTATCAAAGCATTAGCGATAACATAAAAATAGCTAAGCCAGCCGCTACGCAACTAGAGCTTGAGCAAGCGGCACACCAAGCGGGCGCCTTAGATTTTATAAACACGTTAGAGAATGGGTTCGACACCCTGATAGGTGAGCAAGGTGAAGGACTCTCTGGCGGTCAAAAGCAGCGTATAGCCCTTGCACGGGCGTTTTTAAAACAAGCGCCTATTTTAGTGCTTGACGAACCGACAGCCCACCTTGATAGCCAAACCGAGCAGCTTATTCAGCAGGCTATAAATAATTACGCTAAAAACCACTTAGTGTTGGTCATTGCCCACCGCCTAAATACGGTGAAAAACGCAAGCAATATCCTTGTTATGCAAAATGGCGAAATAGCACAGCAAGGTACTTACAGCCAACTTGAGCAGCAACAAGGCGCATTTAAATCACTCCTTAATTTACAAGCGCAAGGAGCAAACAATGACTAATTTTATTAGGCTATTAAAGCTTTGCCGCCCCCATTATAAAGCCATGCTACTGGGTACTTTTTTAGCGACGTTAACGGTACTTGCAAACGTGGGCTTATTAGCTATATCGGGGTGGTTTTTAGCCTCAATGGCGGCAGCGGGTATCGCAGGCGTACAAATGAATTATTTTACACCTGCAGGAACCATTCGATTTTTAGCGATTGTACGAACTGCATCACGCTATGGTGAGCGCTTAGTAACACATAACGCGACGTTTTTATTGCTTAGTGAAATACGCGTTAATATGTTTGCCACGCTAAGTAAGCTAAACAATGTAGATTTAGCAATGAGCCGCAGCGCCGATTTAGTTAACCGCTTACAAAATGACGTGGATGCGCTTGATAAGTTTTACTTAAACATATTACTGCCAATGCTGGTAGCGCTGTTGAGTGTGCCCATAATTATGGTGTTTATGGCGGCTTATAACGCCAATGTTGCGCTTATTTGTTTTATAGGCATTTTATTAATTGGTGTTGTTTTACCTGCGCTGTTAAGTGCTAAATTAAATAAAAATAGCCATAAAGAAACACAGCTCAGTGCACAACTTAGAGCAGAGCTTTCTGACACCCTAACCGGCCTTAGAGAGCTGAGTATTTATCAGGCACGTGCTGGGCAAATTTCAAAATGTAATGAACTAAACGAGCAATATAACCAACAACTTTATAGTCGCCATAAAGCACTCGCAAATAGCGACGGTTTAAGTTTGCTGGTTGTGCAGCTAGCTATGCTTGGCGCCATAGTCACTATTGTGCCTTTGGTTTACAGCGGCGCTATGGTAAATGTTGAGCTTGCTATGTTAAGCCTATTTGTATTAGCAAGCTTTGAAACTGTATTACTGTTGCCTAATGCATTTATAGAGCTGCCCACTGTACTCAAAGCCGCTGAGCGACTATTTACACTGGAAGATAAAGTCACAGCGCAAGAAGCTAATAGCGCTGAGTTAGTTGAGATGCAGTTTGATAAAAACAATACAACTTTGGCGTTTAATAACATTGGCTATAAATACCAGGAGCACAGTGCTTTAATTAATATCAGCTTTACCCTTAAGGCACAGCAAAAAGTAGCGATTGTAGGCAGAAGCGGCAGTGGTAAAAGCACCTTGGTTAATTTACTTACCGGTTTATGGCCAGTGCAACAAGGCAGTATTAGGCTAAGCGATGAAAATAACGCAGAAGAACTCCACGCACTAAGCAGCAACACCCGCGCAAGCGTTATTAATATACTCGCGCAGCAGCATCATATTTTTGATGGCACTTTAAGTGAAAACTTACGTTATGCAAAGCCAAGCGTCACAAAAGAAGAAATGCTTGAAGCCATTAACCTTGCACAGCTAAAACCTTGGTTTAATGAGCTACAAGATGGCCTAAAAACCCGTTTAGGCACAGGTGGGAGAAGTGTTTCTCAGGGCCAATCAAGGCGCATAGCCATTGCGCAAGCTTTATTACAAAACCCAGCCATTTTAGTACTTGATGAGCCTACTGAAGGGCTTGATAACCAATCTAAGCAAACGGTAATGAGCGCTATTATGCAGGTAATGAGTAACGCAAGCGTACTTACCATTACCCACGACCCTGCTCTTTTAGCGCAAATGGATAACATTATTTGGCTAGAAAATGGCAGCCTTGTAGCGCAAGGCACTCATAAAGAGCTTAGCGAAACATATACCGATTATGTTGCCTTAACGACTCGGTTTTAAATAACTTGAACTCTGGTTAAGAGATTTACTACCCAACTGAATATTAATGAAACTTAATCCTGCTTTTCTCTAGCTAGAAATTTTAAGTGGAAACAAGGCGAATTTACGCGTCAATAGCTAGCCTATTGCAAGAAAATTCAACGCAGTTAGCGCTAAAAATAGCTGCTTGAGATAGATATATTATCCAGAGATCAAGTTAATCATTTAAAACGCTGATTGATACATCTATAACGCCGACTTTAGGGTCGGCAATTTTTTTAAACATACCTAACGATAAATCAATAACCCGCCCTCTAACGTACGGGCCTCTATCGTTTATTCTCACGATCACCGATTTGTTATTTGCCAAGTTTGTAACCTTCACTTTTGTACCAAAGGGTAATTCTAAATGCGCAGCAGTGGATGCGTTTTGGCTAAATGTTTCGCCGTTTGCTGTTGTGCGACCATGGTATTTATTAGCGTAATAAGAGGCTTTGCCTAACTGAGTTCGCTCGCCATTAGCAGAGGTAACTAGAGGTTGGCTGCTACACGCAGCTAAAATTGATAAAAAACTGAGGGTAAAAATTAACTTAGTAAAAGACATAGATGCGCTTTAATTATAAAAATTCGCGCAAAGGTTAACCTTACGTGGCTGAGTGTGTACTGAATTAAAATATTTTATAGGCAATAAAAACCACCGTCGATTACTCTTAGGTGGTTTTTTTAAAAGCATAAAGCGCTTATCTTACGATACCGCGCTCAGAGCTTTTCACAAAATCAATCATGGTTTGTACTGCAGGATACTTAGCGGCATCTTCACTTAGTGAGGCAATTGCTTCGTCTACACTTAAGCTCTTACGATAAAACGCTTTATAAGCACGGCGTACAGCCATAATTTCGTCGCTTTCAAAGCCACGACGCTTCATACCTTCTTTATTGGTCGCTGCAGGGCCTGCTGGCATACCAATGGTGGTTACAAATGGCGGTACGTCTTTATTAACGCCTGAGTACATGCCAATAAATGCGTGATCACCAATTTTACAAAATTGATGCACACCTGAGTTACCACCTAAAATAACCCAATCGCCTACATGTACGTGGCCTGCAACGCTTGCGTTATTAGCAAATATAACGTTATTACCAATTACGGCATCGTGAGCAACGTGGGTATACGCCATAAATAAGTTATTGCTACCAATTTTAGTAACACCTTGGTCTTGAATAGTACCACGGTGAATGGTTGCACACTCACGTATAACGTTGTTATCGCCCATAATAAGAGTGGTTGGTTCGTTGTTATATTTTTTGTCTTGGCAGGCTTCGCCTACTGACGCAAATTGAAAAATATGATTGCCAGAACCAATAGTAGATGGCCCTTTAATAACAACGTGAGACTCAATAATACAGTCATCACCGATCACAACATCATTGCCAATATAGCTATATGGACCAACTGAGACATTGTTGCCTAGTTTAGCGCCAGGTTCGATTATTGCTGTAGAATGGATCACTATTAAAACTCTCTTCTCGCACACATAATTTCGGCACTACATACAACCTTGCCGTCGACTCTTGCTTCAGCGGCAAATTTCCATATATTGCGACGCTCTTTTAAAAACTCTACATGCAAATGCATTGTATCGCCCGGTATGACTGGCTGTTTAAAACGTGCGTTATCTACTGCAGCAAATAAGTAAAGCTCGTTATCGCTACGGTTTTCTACTGTTTTAAATCCTAATAAACCGGTGGCTTGCGCCATGGCTTCTAATATTAGCACACCAGGGAAAATTGGCTGATTTGGAAAGTGGCCAGTAAAAATAGGCTCGTTAACCGATACATTTTTAATCGCATGAAGTGACTCGCCAGGCGTAAAGTCAATTACACGATCAATTAAAAGCATCGGGTAGCGGTGTGGTAATAAACTTAAAATTTCTTGAATATCAAGGCTATTTAATTCGTTTGCCAAAATAGCATCCTTATTAGTGTTCAACGTTATGACTTAGCCAATGCTTCAAGCGCTTTGAGACGTGATTTCATGTCTGAAAGATTACGCAAGTGGGCAATTGATTTACGCCATTCTTTATTAGTTGTATGGGGCATACCAGATGAGTAAATACCCGGCTCGGTGATCGATTTAGTCACCATACTCATGCCGGTAATTATAACACCATCACATACTGACATGTGACCATTAATTGCGGTCATGCCACCTATTTGGCAGTTTTTACCAATGGTTACACTACCTGCTAGTACAGTACAGCCTGCAATTGCAGTACCCGAGTTAACTTCAACGTTGTGTGCTATTTGACATTGGTTATCGATGATCACATTACTATGAATAATCGTGTTATCGAGTGCGCCGCGGTCAATTGTTGTGCTTGCGCCCACTTCTACCTTGTCGCCGATAATCACAGAGCCTAGCTGAGGAATTTTAACCCACTGCCCGCGCTCGTTTGCATAGCCAAATCCATCACTGCCAACCACACTGTTTGCTTGAAATAAACAATCAGCGCCAATTTCAACATCGTGATAAATAGTCACACTCGGCCAAAGCTTTGTGCCAGAACCTATTTTAACACGTTCACCGATAAAACTGTTCGGACCAATTTGTGCGTTATCACCAATCACAGCACCGGCTTCTATAACTACATTTGCGCCAATAGCAGCACTTGTGCTAACCGTTGCACTTGGGTGAATAGTCGCACTAGCGTGTATACCTTGCTGCGCCGCTTGCGGGGTTGTATCCATAAATTGTGCAAGCTTTGCGTAGCTCACATACGGATTTCCAACAATGATTTTTGCGCCACTAAAATACGGTGCATCGGCTTCGCTAAGAATAACAGCGCTGGCTTGTGTGGTTTCAAGCTGCGTACGATATTTTGAGTTCGCTAAAAATGCAATATGCCCAGAACGGGCATTTGCAAGTGTAGCTATTTTTGTAATTTCTAAAGCGCCATCACCTTGAAGTTCGGCGCCTAGAAGTTCCGCAATGTGCGAAAGCGTATAATTTTGCATAGAGTGATTATTTCTTACTAACTGCTGATACAACTTTGCTTGAAAGATCAGTTACTTCTTTAGGGTTAAAGTAAATAGTAGTGTCTTTAACTTTAACTTCATCGAAGTCGCCATCTTTAGCAATTTCTTCAATTGTTTTAACAATTAAACCCTGAACTTTAGCAAGTTCTTGGTTTTGACGTGCTTTGATTTCTTGCTCTAAAGGACGACCTTTTTCAGCAAGGTTTTGTTGCATGCCTTGAATTTTATCACGTAGTGCATCTTTTTGAGCTTGGCTCATTGTAGTGCTTTCACGCTTAAATTTTTCTGCTTCAAAGCGAATGTCGCCTTGTAGTTTTTCAAGCTCTTGACGACGCTCAGCAAACTCAGTTTGTAAAGACTGCTCAATTTTAGCCATTTGAGGAATTTGCTTGTAGATCTCTTGCATATCAACAATGCCTACTTTGTGGGCAAATGCACTTGCAGAGGTGCCCATCATCAATGTTGCTAACACGGCTACTGCTGTTGATTTAAATAATTTTTTCACAAAAAACTCCTTTAGAAAGTGTTACTAATATTAAAGCTGATGGTCTTTGTATCGTCATCTTCTTCTTTTTGCAATGGATACGCAAAACTAATCAGCATTGGACCCATTGGAGAGATCCATTGTAAAGATAAACCGGTTGATACCCTAAAGCGCATTGGATCAGAGTAATCATCTAACTTAGCACGCTCATCTGGCGCTAAGTTTTGAAAACGGTCAACGTTAAATTCAGTATCCCATACGTTGGCAGCATCTACAAAGAAACTGGTACGTACAGAACTGGTGTTTTCTTCATCTAAGAACGGCGTAGGTACAATTAGCTCCATACCTGCAACCGCTTTTGCATTACCACCAATACGCCCTTGTGGTACTAAGATATCAAACTCATCAGAGCCACCAATGCTACCGGTTGTAGTACCATCAGCACCTGGCGTACCAGGGATTGATAAAGGAACACGTGATACAGCTCGCGGAAGTATAGTATTACGGTCAAAGCCACGTAGCTCCATTTCCGTTATACGGAAGAACTCTTGGAATGGCAGGGTTTGTTCATAACCATTGGTTGACCCATAACCATTACCGTAACCAAGCGCTGCTCGTGTTGAGAACACCCAACGGTGGTCATTCGATATTGGCCAGTAAAAACGCGAATCGTAGTTCAGTTTAAAATACTGAAGATCAGAGTTAGGCGTTGTGGCTGTTAAATTTAATGTTTGGCGCGAACCCGCTGTTGGGAATAAACCACGGTTAACTGTGATACGCGACCAACCAACGCTTAGCTCATATTTAGTAAAGTCAAAGCCAGCATCTGGGTTTTCTTCATCTAAGAAGGTTTCGCGTAGTACACGTGTTTGTTCGTACTCGGCAATCTCTGAAAGTTCTTCTTGAATCCAACGTACGCCAAAGTTAACACGGTTTACCGCATCAATTGGGAAACCAATATTGGTACCAATACCGTAACTTGTTGATTTATAATCTACTAAGCTAAATTTACTGGCATCGTAGTTGTTGTAAAAAATACTGCTGCCTTGCGATACACCATCTGGCGTAAAGTAAGGGTCGGTGTACGACAAGCTAATGCTTTCAGAACCAGTAGAGGTATTTAAGTTTAAGCCAATTTGATTACCCGTACCTAAAAAGTTAGATTCGGTTACACCAATATTAAACTGAAGGCCTGCGTATGAGCCATACGCTAAGCCCGCGTTAAAACTACCGGCCGATTGCTCTTTTACTGTAAAGTCTACGTCTACTTGGTCATCTACACCCGGTACTGGTACTACGTTAAAGTCAACAGTTTCCATGTACGGTAAACGTTGAATTTGCAGCTTTGAGCGCTCAAGGTTTTGATTAGATAACCAGGCACCTTCAAGTTGTGTCATTTCGCGACGAAGTACTTCATCAGCTGTATTTTGGTTACCACCAACGATGATACGACGTACGTACACACGCTTGCCCGGATTTACCGACAGCGTAAGTTGCACTTCTTGTTTTTCATCATCAATTTCTGGAATTGTGCGTACTTCGGCATTGGCATAACCAAAGCGCGCTAAGTAGCTTTTGATAAACTCTTCAGATGAGGTCACCACTGAGCCATTGTAAAGCTCGCCGGCGCGAAGCGGGATAACGCTTTTGATTAGCTCTTCTCGGCCAAGTAAATCACCGATAAAGTCAAAACCTTTAACTGTGTACTTAACACCTTCTGTTAAGTTAGCAGTTACATACACAGATTCGCGCTCAGGACTTACTGATACTTGCGTAGAATCTATATTAAAACGTAAGTAACCGCGGTCTAAGTAAAAGCTGCGAATTTTTTCTAAATCGCCTTCAATGGTTTGTTTTTGGTAACGGTCGCTACCCATAAACTGCCACCACGGTAAATCTTGTTGCGATTCAGCAAGCTTTAAAAGCTCTTCGTTAGAGAATAATTCGTTACCCACTAAGTTGATTTGACGAATAGAGGCGGCTTCGCCTTCGTCAAATTCTAGCTTAAGCTTTACACGGTTACGTGGCAGCTTAGTTACGCTAATATCAACGGTGGCATTGTATTTACCAATACTGTGGAAAAACTCAACCAACCCCTTTTCGATATTATCGATAACGGTTTTATCAAGCGGTTCACCTTGGCGAATATCTTGCTGATCGAGTGATTCGTTAAGCTGCTCGTCTTTTATATCTTTATTGCCTTCAAACTCAATAAAGCTAATAGTAGGACGCTCAGTCACTTTAAAAATAACGTTATTACCATCGCGTAACGCTTTGATGTTGTCAAAGTGACCTGAACGATAAAGTGACTTTATTGTTTTTGAAATCGTATAGTCATCAACGTTATCGCCCACATTGATAGGAACATGCGTTAGTGCTGCACCAAGTGCTACACGTTGCAAACCTTCAATTTTTAAATCTTCAACAATAAAGGAGTTTTGGCCCAGGGCTGCAAAACTTGCACCCAATAAACTTGAAACTGCCAAATGTTTTTTTATAGCCATTTTATTATCTTTATCCTTTACAACTGTATTACCGCTTAACATCAAAACTAATAATTAGTGATGCTTACAATCGTGTTCTAATTAGTAATTGTCACGCTGTAACTACAAACGCGATACATCATTGAACAAAGCGAAACATGTTAAAAATATGAGCAGCAAGGCGCCCACTTTAAAACCAAATTCTTGTGTCTTTTCAGAGACCGGCTTTTTACGGAAAAGTTCAATTATGTAATACATTAAGTGTCCACCATCAAGCACTGGCAGAGGTAATAAATTAAATACACCCAAGTTAACGCTTATTAGCGCTAAAAAGCTTAAAAAGGCGACTAGCCCGTAGCTTACGCTAGTTCCTGCACCAACTGCAATGCCCACAGGGCCACTTAAATTTTTAACCGAAACCTGACCTGTAATTAAATTACCAATCATGTCAAAGCTAAGCGTTATAAGGCGCCAGGTCTCTTGGGTACCACGAGCAATACTATCAAGCGGACCAAAGCTTCGGGTTTCAACATAGCCCTCAGGCCAAGGTTGAACAACCGGCGCAACACCTAAAAACCCTTGTTCAATACCGTGCTCATTAATGCGCGATTTAGGCGTTACTGTTACGCTATTTATACTATCTTGTCTTTTTACACTAAATTGTAAAGATTTGTTAGCCGATTGCGTAATAAGATTAACTAATTGCTGCCAATCGCTTATTGTTTCACCATTTACAGCGATAATCGTATCGTTAACCTGCAAATTAGCCAGTTCGGCTGCTGAATTTTTAGTAATAGCCGCAATGGTTAATGTGGCTTGCGGTCTAAACGGTACAATACCCAACGAACTCAGTGGCGGCACGTCTTGTTGATCGAGCTTCCAACCCTCTACGTTAAGCATTTTTGTTTGCTCTTGGTAGTTTTCGTTACGCACTACTACGGGCACGCTTTGCTCACCTAAGCTCGACATAAGTGCAAAAGTTGCATCCTGCCAGGTGGCAATTGTGTCATCACCAATTTTAATAATTTGTTCAGAGGGCATAATGCCCGCTTGCTCTGCTCTGCTACCTTCGGTAATACTACCCACTACAGGTTTTACCGATTGCACGCCCACCATGTACATAGCCGCCAGCGCTACAATAGCAAATAAAAAATTAGCCAGCGGGCCGGCTGCCACTATGGCTATACGGGCCTGAACCGATTTAGCGTTAAATGACAAATGGCGCTCATTTTCAGGCACTTCATCCACGCGTTCATCAAGCATTTTAACGTAGCCACCCAGCGGAATAGCGGCAATTACGTATTCTGTATTGTATTTATCGTGCCACTTTAAAAGCGGTTTACCGAAACCAATCGAAAAGCGCAGCACTTTAACACCCATTTTACGGGCCACCCAAAAGTGCCCATATTCATGAATAGCAACTAAAATGCCCAGCGCTAAAATAAACGAGCCAAGATTCCAAAAAAAATCTAACATATTAATGAGTCACTTTTGTTATTAGGTCCGCTGCACGTTGGCGGGCTTGTTGGTCACACGCTAATATTTCATCTAGGCTTTGTACGTTAGTGAATGTGGCCGCATCAAGCGTTTGTGCATTAATTTTATAAATGTCAGTAAAGCCAATTTGGCCTTTTAAAAATGCCGCAACCGCTATTTCGTTTGCTGCATTTACCATTGTGGTTGCGCCTTGCCCTGCGCTGCACGCATCAATAGCAAGTTGTAAATTTGGATAACGCGCAAAATCAGGTTTTGTGAACGAAAAATCACAAATATCCGAAAAGTTGAGTGGTTTTACACCGGCGTTAATTCGATCTGGGTAAGCGAGTGCATGTGCAATAGGTGTGCGCATATCGGGGTTACCCATTTGCGCTAAAATGGAGCCATCGTGGTATTGCACCATAGAATGAATAATACTTTGCGGGTGGATCACCACATCAATATCGCTGGTGTCACAATTAAACAGCCATTTAGCTTCAATAAATTCAAGCCCTTTGTTCATCATGGTGGCTGAATCTACCGATATTTTTTGCCCCATAGACCAATTAGGGTGAGCGACGGCTTCACTAACCGTTACCTCTTTTAAGGTATTTATATCGCGCGTTAAAAATGGCCCACCAGAGCCGGTAAGCAATATTTTACTTACGCCATGCTCTTGTAAATTTTGATCAGCGTTTGCGTTTTGAAGTGAATGAGGTAAGCACTGAAAAATAGCGTTGTGCTCGCTATCAATAGGTAACAACGTGGCTTTATGCTGTTTTACTTTATCAATAAACAACTGCCCTGACATAACCAACGATTCTTTATTGGCAAGCAGTACCTTTTTACCTGCTTCAACGGCGCTTAGTGTGGGCAGTAAGCCGGCAGCGCCAACAATAGCTGACATGACGGTATCGACATCGGGATGCGCACATAAATCACTCATAGCCTGCTGTGAGTGCATTACTAAGGTTTGGCATGGCGTATTATTTAAATACGATGATAATTGCTCTGCAGCGCTTTGTGTGGCCATAACCGCATATAACGGTTCGTGCTCAATACACAGCTCAGCCATTTTTTTTGCATTGTGGCCTGCAGTGAGGGCAAATACGTTAAATAGCGCTTTATTTCGCGCCATAACATCTAATGTACTTAACCCAATTGAACCTGTAGCGCCTAAAATAACAAGTTGTTGCTGTTGGCTCATAAACTCAAGGTCCATGCATAGCACATTACAAACATTGGGGCTGCTGCGGTTAAGCTGTCAATTCTATCTAAAATACCGCCGTGGCCGGGTAAACAGCGACCACTGTCTTTTAGGCCGGCTTCTCGTTTAAACATGCTTTCGAGTAAATCACCGACAGCCGAAAACAAAGCTATAAAGGCGGTCATTACGGCATAAATAGGCCATACAGCAAAATCCACACCGGTAAAGTGACAAAAAGCTAAAACAAATATAATTGATGCAACCACACCGCCTGCAAGGCCTTCGATGGTTTTATTTGGGCTCACCTTTGGCATGAGCTTATGCTTACCAAAACTTTTGCCTGTAAAGTAAGCCCCTACATCGGCGCTCCACACAATACCAAGTACCACTAAAATCAGTACCGAGCCAAAGTGCGTTGATTCAGCGTATTGCGCGCTACGTAAGGTATTAAGTGCAAGCCAAAGTGGGATTAAAGTAAGCAACCCGGCAATGCCGCGCATTACCAAGCCTTCGTTCCATGCTTTGGCCATGGCTGGGTAGCGCCAAATTAAATAACTGGCCACAATCCACCAAGCAAACGAGAGCGTAAATAAGTAATTTGCGTCCCCGACCAGCCGGCCGTTTTGCCACAGTGATTCAATCGGCCAATGTAAATTTAGCAGCGCCAATAACGCGCCAATTAACACCACAAACGCACCACGTTTTAATTTTGTGCATAGGCCCATAAAAGCAGACCACTCCCACGCGCCAAGTAAAACAATAATACCGGCAAAATAACTAAACAATGTTAGTGGAGTATAAAAAACCAAGGCTAGCGCTAACGGCGCTAATACAACCGAGGTTAAAATTCGTTGTTTTAACAAAATAGTGACCCTTATTCTATTTTAGGTTTGAGCGAGTAATTGTTTTATTTGTTCGCCCGTACAACCAAAACGTCGCTCTCTGGCAACGTAACACGCAATGGCCTCAGCAAATGCTGCTTCATTAAAATCAGGCCAAAGAGTTTCGGTAAAGTAAAGTTCCGCATAAGCAGCTTGCCATAGTAAAAAGTTACTAATACGAACATCACCACCCGTGCGAATTAGTAAATCCGGCTCCGCTTGGTCTGCCATGCTCATATACTGTGCTAAGCGCTCTTCTGTAACATCCTCTGCCTTGAGTTGTCCGTTTGCAACTTGAAGTGCTAGTTGCTTTGCTGCATTTGCCATATCCCATCTACCGCCATAATTAGCGGCCACGTTTAAATGCAAACCGGTGTTATCTGCTGTTAGCTCATGCGCAGCGTTTACTTTGCTACGTAAACTTTCAGAGAATCGTGATAAATCTCCAATAATGGTCAGTTTTACATTATTTTTATGAAGCTTTTTTACTTCCTTTGTTAAAACAAACAAAAAAAGCTCCATTAAAGTGTTTACTTCGTCTTCGGGGCGGCGCCAGTTTTCACTACTAAAAGCAAATAAGGTTAACGATTGTATCCCTAATTTAGTACAAAACTGAACAGATTGACGAACTGCGTCCACGCCTTTTTTATGCCCGAACACACGAGGTCTATTTCTAGCTTGCGCCCAACGCCCGTTACCATCCATGATGATGGCAACATGTTTAGGTAAACATTGCTGTGAAATTGTATCAGCGTCTAGAACCATAAATATTGAGTATTCCATAAAAAAACGCCGCCTAGTATACCCTAGACGGCGTTTCAAAACTAATATATTTCATAACCTGCATTGAGGTTATTTAGCTGTTTAGATTTCCATCAACTCAGCTTCTTTCGCTGTTAGTTGTGCATCCATTTCTTTGATAAATTTATCTGTAAGCTTTTGAATTGTATCTTCTGCTTGACGCGCTTCATCTTCAGAAATTTCTTTATCTTTTAATAAAGATTTTACATCGCCATTAGCGTCACGACGAATGTTACGCACAGCAACACGGCCGCTTTCTACTTCGCCACGTACAATTTTAATTAAATCTTTACGACGCTCTTCTGTAAGCGGAGGAAGTGGTACGCGAATTACGGTACCAGCAGACATCGGGTTTAAACCTAAGTCAGACGCCATAATTGCTTTTTCTACAGCTTGCGCTAAAGACTTGTCGAATACGCCGATAGCCAGCGTACGAGAGTCTTCAATCGTTACATTAGCCACTTGGTTAAGCGGTGTATCAGCACCGTAGTACGATACCATAATGCCGTCTAAAATTGCTGGGTGAGCACGACCTGTACGAATTTTTGATAGTTGACTACCTAGTGCTGCTACACTTTTTTGCATGCGCTCTTGCGCATCTTTTTGAATATCGTTAATCACGGTTTAATCCTAATTATTTGATTACTTCATCTGAGGCTTGTGAAGAGATAAGTGTGCCTTCTTCTTCACCCATAATTACGCGTTTTAAGGCGCCTGATTTATTCATGTTAAATACGCTCAATGGCATATTATGATCGCGAGCGAGTGTAAACGCCGCTAAATCCATTACTTTTAGTTCTTTATCAATAATTTCATTGTAGCTTAAGTGACGGTAAAGCGTGGCTTCTGGGTTTTTAACCGGATCATCACTAAATACGCCATCTACCTTAGTCGCTTTAATTACAGTGTCGGCTTCAATTTCAATACCGCGTAAACACGCAGCAGAATCGGTAGTGAAGAACGGGTTACCCGTACCTGCTGCAAAAATAACAACGCGGCCAGATTTTAATAAGCTAATTGCCTCAGCCCAGTTGTATGCATCACATACACCGTTTAGAGGGATTGCCGACATTAAACGACAATTAACAAATGCACGGTGTAGTGCATCACGCATTGCAAGGCCGTTCATTACGGTTGCAAGCATACCCATGTGGTCACCAACTACGCGGTTCATGCCAGCTTCTGCTAGTGATCCGCCACGTAAAAAGTTACCACCGCCGATAACCAAACCCACTTCTACGTCGAGTTCTACCAGCTCTTTAATTTCTTGGGCCATACGATCTAGCACTTTTGGGTCGATGCCGAAGCCTTCGTCTCCCATTAAAGCTTCACCACTTAATTTGAGAAGAACACGTCTAAAAATAGGTTTACGATTGATAGTCATAGTATTGGGGCCAACTTTTTATTAAATTATGGGTAAAAAATAACCGCGCTTATGATAAACATAAAAGCGCGGTTATTTTAAAGAATTTCTAAGCGTGACGCAAAAGCAAATAGTACTTTAATGGCATCTAATTTCCTTATGCATCACAAATAGTTAATCTTACTCGCCTTTTGCAGCTGCAATTTGAGCAGCAACTTCAGCAGCAAAATCTTCTTCTTTCTTCTCGATACCTTCACCAACTTCTACACGTGCGAAGCTAGTAACTGTTGCGTTTTTCTCTTTAAGAATTTCGCCAACAGATTTTTTAGGCTCCATGATGAAAGCTTGACCAGTAAGAGAAACCTCACCAGTAAATTTCTTCATGCGGCCAACAACCATTTTTTCAGCGATTTCAGCAGGCTTGCCTTCGTTCATCGCGATGTCGATTTGAACTTGCTTTTCTTTTTCTACAACGTCAGCAGGTACATCTTCAGGCGTTAAGTACTCTGGGTTTGAAGCAGCAACGTGCATTGCAATGTGCTTAAGTGTTTCTTCATCAGCAACACCTGCAACAACAACACCAATACGCTCACCGTGACGGTATTCAACAAGTGTTTCACCAGTGATGTACTGAAGACGACGTACGTTGATGTTTTCACCAATTTTAGTTACTAGCTCAACACGGTCTTCTTCAAACTTAGCTTGTAAGTCTTCGATAGTGATTGTTTCAGCGATAGCAGCGTCAGCAACTTTGTTAGCAAACGCTAAGAAGCTTTCGTCTTTTGCTACGAAGTCAGTTTGACAGTTAACTTCTACTAGTACTGCAACACCATCGTTTTGCTTGATGATGATAGTACCTTCAGCAGCAATGTTACCTGCTTTCTTAGCAGCCTTTGCAGCACCGCTCTTACGCATGTTTTCAATCGCTAACTCGATGTCGCCATCAGTTTCAGTTAACGCTTTTTTACAATCCATCATGCCAGCGCCAGTACGCTCGCGTAATTCTTTAACTAGGGCAGTAGTTACAGCCATTAGTAAATCCTCAAATCTGAAATCAGGTATTAGATAAGCGGGTAAACCGCTCTACAAGAATAGCAAGTCTTCACCTTAAAAAGATGAAGACTTGATGACAGCTAATTACTCAGCTTCTACAAAGTCGTCTTTCTCAGCTTGAGCAACGATGTTGTTCTCACGACCTTCAGTGATAGCAGCTGCAACAGAGCTAGTGTAAAGGTTGATTGCACGGATAGCATCATCGTTACCAGGTACGATGTAATCAACACCGTCTGGGTTAGAGTTAGTATCAACGATTGCAACAACTGGAATACCTAGGTTGTTTGCTTCACGGATAGCAATGTGCTCGTGATCAGCATCGATAACGAAGATAGCGTCTGGAAGGCCACCCATGTTTTTGATACCGCCAAGGCTCTTTTCAAGCTTTTCCATTTCGCGAGTAAGCATTAACGCTTCTTTCTTAGTTAACTTCTCGAAAGTACCGTCTTGGCTTTGAGCTTCAAGGTCTTTAAGACGCTTGATTGACTGACGAACTGTTTTCCAGTTAGTTAACATACCACCTAACCAGCGGTGGTTAACGAAGAACTGGTCGCTTTGTAAAGCAGCTTCTTTAACTGCTTCGCTTGCTGCGCGCTTAGTACCAACGAAAAGAACTTTACCTTTGTTTGCAGCAGCACTTGATAAAAACTTAAGTGCGTCGTTGAACATTGGTACTGTTTGCTCAAGGTTGATGATATGTACACGGTTACGTGCGCCGAAGATGAAAGGCTTCATCTTAGGGTTCCAGTAACGTGCTTGGTGACCAAAGTGAACACCAGCTTGAAGCATATCGCGCATTGAAACGTTTGCCATTTTGTAAATCCTCTATGTAGTTTAGGGTTAGGCCTCCACATATCCCATAGCACCAACACCGAAGTATTTAAACTTCAAATGCACCCAAGTGTATGTGACGATACGTGTGTGTGTTAAAATAAAATTGTGTTTGCCTTAAATACAAAAAATCATTTAAGAATTTATTTGTAAAAAGACGGCGCGCTTTATACCATATTAAAATTAAATACTCAACGTCGCGTGCAAAATTTGTGCGACGATAAATGTTAAAAAACGCAACTTTGGAGCCTCAATGAGCGCTGTGATCAAGACCCCTGAAGAAATTGAAAAAATGCGTGTAGCCGGGCGTTTAGCGGCAGACGTACTTGAAATGATTGAACCACATGTAGTGCCAGGTGTGACTACTGATGAGCTAAATACAATTTGTCATGATTATATTGTAAATGTGCAAGATGCCATACCTGCGCCACTAAATTACCACGGTTTTCCTAAGTCGGTTTGTACCTCTGTAAATCATGTAATTTGCCACGGTATTCCAAATGACAAACCGCTAAAAGATGGCGATAGCGTCAACATTGATGTAACCGTAATTAAAGACGGTTACCACGGCGACACCTCAAAGATGTTTCATGTAGGTACGCCTAACATTCAAGGTAAACACCTTGCACAAGTAACACAAGAAAGCTTATACCTTGCCATTAAAATGGTAAAACCAGGTGTGCGTTTAGGCGATATTGGTGAAGCAATTCAAAAATACGCAGAGAGCTTTAACTACTCAATTGTACGTGAATACTGCGGCCACGGTATTGGTAGCGAATTTCATGAAGAGCCTCAAGTAATGCACTACGGTAAAGCAGGTACTGGCGAAACACTTAAAGCTGGTATGTGTTTAACAATAGAGCCAATGGTTAACGCAGGTAAGCGCCAGTGTAAACTTTTAAAAGATGAGTGGACTGTAGTTACACGCGACCGTAGTTTGTCTGCACAGTGGGAACACACCCTATTAGTGACTGAAAATGGTGTTGAAATTTTAACGCTGCGATCAGATGATACTATCGACAGGATTATCGAACACTAATAAAAACCGAGCCACTTGATAAAAGTATTTAACCTCTAATCTGGTTAATATATTTAATAACATACTGAATTATATGTAATATTTAATTTATTCTCCCCAAGCTGGAGATTTTCAGTGAAAACAAATTGAATTGACGCGCCAAATAGCGAGCCTATTTGCAAGTGGATTCAACACTGTTAACACTAAAAATAGCCGCTTGGGATAGAGTTATTACTTCACGTTCAGGTTATTTATCAATGCTAACGGTTCAATAAGGAGCCAGCCCACGTGGCATTACCCAACAAAGTAAAAAAGTTGCTTAGCGATGCTGAGCAACTGAGCGATTATCGCGATTGTTCTAGCTATTTTTATAAGTGGTTACATAACGAATTTTCTAAGCAACCAGTTGGTAATTTAATTAATGCCCGGGCTGAGTTTATAGACCGCCTGCTAATTAAACTGTTTCATGTTTACGATTTAGCTCACGAGCCTGATCTTGCCCTTATTGCCGTGGGCGGGTACGGCCGTGGCGAGCTACACCCCTACTCCGATATTGACTTTTTATTGCTTGTTACGCAGCCACCTAGCGAGCAAATATGCGAAAAAATAGGCCAGTTTGTTACCATGCTATGGGATCTCAATTTAGAGATAGGCCACAGTGTGCGTACCATTGAACAAGCCATTGAGCAAAAACGTGAAGACGTTACCTTTGCCACCAGCTTGCTCGAAAGCAGGCTCATTTTTGGTAATCACATTGAGTTTGAAAAACTCAAAACGCATATTATAGAAACCCCCGTTTGGCGCTCAGGCGAGTTTTTTGTAGCCAAAGTGCAAGAGCAAAACCTACGCCATAAAAAGTGCCACGGTACTGCTTACAACCTAGAGCCAAACATAAAAGAAAACCCCGGTGGCCTTCGCGATTTACAAACCATTATTTGGGTTGCTAAAAAGCACTTTAGAGCCGAAACCCTACAAGAGCTAATTAGCCACGGCTACTTAACGCATGAAGAGTTTCAGGAGCTTTCGGAGTGCCTAGAAAACCTTTGGAATATTCGCTTTGCACTGCATTTAGCCGCTGGGCGCTCAGAAAACCGTTTGTTGTTTGACCATCAACCACACACAGCTGAAATACTTGGCTTTGGTAGCGATGGTAAAGCCTCGGTTGAGCGTATGATGAAACGCTTATTTAGAATAATGAGCCGCGTACGCGAGCTTAACCAAATGCTGCTATCGTACTTTGAAGAAAGTATTATGCCAGAGAGCAGCGAAGCGCCAGTGATTGAGTTAGACAAAGACTTTGAACGCGTTGGGCACCAAATTAGGGTAAAAAACCCATCGGTATTTTTTAGACGCGATCAACTTTTTGTTTTGTTTGAGCATATTGCCGACAACCCCGAAATTACCCATATTTACCCAAGTACTATTCGTACCATTAGGCAAGTACGCAGGCGCCTATTAGGTGACTTACAAGATTACGCAGCGTGTCGCGAGGCATTTATGCGTATTGTAAAACACCCAAACGGCATGGGCCGCGCATTCACGCTCATGCACAAACACGGCATGTTGGCCGCGTATTTACCACAATGGCGTAATATATTTGGGCAAATGCAATTTGACTTATTTCATGCCTACACCGTAGATGAGCACACCCATAAATTAATCAATAATATTTACCAATATTTTGATAAATCTAAAGTGAGTGAGTTTCCTATTTGTAGTGAAATAGTAACCCGTATGGATAAGCCTGAACTGCTTTATTTAGCAGGTATTTTTCATGATATTGCTAAAGGGCGTGGCGGCGATCACTCAGAGCTAGGCTCGGTTGATGCCATTGCTTTTTCTAAATTACATGGCTTCCCATCATCTGATGGCAAGCTTATATCGTGGCTAGTTGGTAACCATTTACTTATGTCGGTTACTGCGCAGCGTAAAGACATAAATGACCCAGGTGTTATTAAAGACTTTGCTTCGCGCGTAAAAACAGAGCGCCAACTCGATTACCTCTATTGTTTAACCGTTGCCGATATACGCGCAACCAACGACAACTTATGGAATGATTGGAAAAACACCCTACTACGCGAATTATACTTGCATACTCAGCGTGCATTACGCCTAGGGCTTGAAAACCCAATGGATCAACGCGACCAAATACGCGATAAAAAACACCAAGCTAAACAGCGCTTACTTAATTTGGGCTACCTAGAAAACCAAATTGATTTAATTTGGAGCCGCTTTAAAGCCAATTACTTTACTGCCTTTAGCGAGCAGCAAATATCATGGCAAACCGAGCACCTATTAAAATGCGCAGACTTAAGCCTACCCAGTGTCATTGTTTCTGATAAAGCAATGCATGGCGGCACGCAAGTGTTTGCTTATAGCCCATATTCTGGGCCGTTATTCGCTCGCTTAGTTAGCGTAATTGGCTCTAAAAAAGCGCAAATACAACACGCTCAAGTGCTTACTACCAAAGATGGCTATGCCCTATTTAACTTTGTAATACTTGAAGTGAGCGGCGACCCTATTGCAAGTAGCCGTGCTCAGTCAATTAAACGTGGGCTTGAGCAAGCACTTAGCGAACCACGCAAAAAAATACGCTTTAAAAAGAATCGCTCACAACGATTTAAAGACTTTAATATTAAACCTAAAATAGTGCTGCGTCCTCATGCACGTAAAGATCGCAGCCTAATAGAAATTCAAGCTGTTGATATACCCGGTTTACTTACTAAAATTGCCGAAGTTTTCCAAGCGCATTTATTACACATTCACGCAGCCCGTATTACAACGGTAGGTGAACGTGCAGAGGATTTCTTTGTCGTATCAAATAACGAATACCAAGCGCTGACTGATGAAGAGCAAGCCAAAATTCATCAGGCATTACGTAAAAAATTCAACGCCGAAACAGAATAAGGACACACCATGTCAGATTTAAAAACTATGATAGAAAACGCCTGGGACAACCGCGATAGCATTAGCCCAAGCAGTGTATCTAGCGATGTAAAACAAGCGATTATTGACGCACTAGAGCTTCTTGATAGCGGCGCTGCGCGCGTTGCTGAAAAAATATCAGGCGAATGGGTCGTACACCAATGGCTTAAAAAAGCCGTTTTACTATCATTTCGTATTCGCGACAACCAACCAATGAACGACGGCGTAAATCAGTTTTACGATAAAGTACCGCTTAAATTTAGCGACTACACACCGGAGCAGTTTCAGCAAGGTGGCATGCGCGTAGTTCCTAACGCGGTAGCACGTAAAGGCAGCTTTGTAGGTAAAAACGTAGTACTGATGCCATCGTATGTGAACATTGGCGCCTACGTTGATGAAGGCACCATGGTTGATACATGGGCAACTGTTGGCTCGTGTGCACAAATTGGTAAGAACGTACACTTATCGGGCGGCGTGGGCATAGGCGGCGTTTTAGAGCCACTACAAGCTAACCCTACCATCATTGAAGACAACTGCTTTATTGGCGCTCGCTCTGAAATTGTTGAAGGTGTAGTAGTAGAGGAAGGCGCTGTTATTTCAATGGGCGTTTACATTAGCCAAAGCACCCGTATTTACGACCGTGAAACCGGCGAAATTCACTACGGCCGAGTACCAGCAGGCGCTGTAGTTGTGCCAGGTGCATTACCATCAAAAGATGGCACTCACAGCCTATACGCTGCAATTATCGTTAAAAAAGTTGATCAACAAACACGCGAAAAAGTAGGCATCAACGCCCTACTACGCTCAATTGATGATTAAAATAAGCGATAAGCCTTTAGCTGTAAGCCCTAAGCTGATTGGTGTTAAACGTAGGTTGGGTTGAGTGAAACGAAACCCAACGATACATTAAAGTTTAGTGTTTTAGCTAAATTTAGAAAGCTCTAAGCCCTTTGGGTTTAGAGCTTTTTTGTTTAGATTAGAGTTTATCTCTTAAATAACCTGAGCTGCGCATAAGAAATGGAACTAAATGCCCTTGCGGTGATCAGATCTTTCGACCAAGAAACATAAGATTACCAAGGCAAGGGCATGAATAACTTAGATGCAATTTACGTAGATGTCGAT
>NZ_JAQREO010000012.1:0-137639 GCF_028599385.1 Pseudoalteromonas sp. CST2 | reverse complement strand
TACAATGAAATGCGACCGCACTTAAGTTTGGATATGAAAACACCAAATCAAGTGCATAAAAAAGACCTGGCGCTTTCGCACCAAGTCTTTCATTAAAACCGTCAACCTATTTCAGGACGGGACAAACGCAATAAAATTGGTTTATTGTTAATAATGACACTGCAGTAACCTATGGCTTAATCGGTTAAGTTTTATTGTGGATTAATGAAATGTTAATTGCTGAATGTATTGATAATTGTTATCATTACGTAAAATAACTAATTAAATACCCCGTAATGACTCTGAAAAACACTTTAGCTCTGCCTCTAATTGCTGTCGCGCCATTTTACACTTTGGCTAACGCTAACAATGATATAGAAACAATAGTAGTGACCGCCTCTGGCTTTGAACAAACCTTAGCGCAAGCGCCAGCTTCTATTACTTTAATTAGCAAAAAGCAGCTAGAAAACCGCGCTTATAAAGACTTAACCGATGCACTTAACGATGTTGCAGGGGTTACGGTTACCGGTGGTGGCTCGCGACAAGATATAAGCGTGCGTGGCATGCCAGCGCAGTACACTGCTATTTTGGTAGACGGTAAAAAGCAGTCAGGGCGTGAATCACAACCAAGCGGCAGCGGTGGCTTTGAGCAAGATTGGCTGCCACCACTAGATGCTATTGAACGTATTGAAGTTGTGCGTGGGCCTATGTCTACGTTGTATGGGTCGGATGCAATTGGCGGCGTTATTAATGTTATAACCCGTAAAAATTACGACAATTGGCATGCTAATGTTCGCCTAGAAACCACACAGCAAGAAAACAGTAATTCGGGTGATGAATACCAAGGGCAAATATATGCAGCGGGGCCATTAATAAAAGATTTATTAAGCGTTAACCTTTCGGTTCTTTACCAAGAGCGTGAAGAAGATGAAATTGAGCGCGGTTACGGTGAAAAAGAGCTGACAAGTTACAGTGGTACACTGCATTTAACAGCCACCCAGCACGATGTGATATCGCTTGAATACAGCGAACACGATCAAAAACGTATTTCTACCTCGGGGCTATCGCTACCTAGTCGAAATAGCTCTAGCGAAACGAACAATAACCGCAGCACGTGGTCGTTAGCACATAAAGGCAGCTATAGTTGGGGCGCTGCGCATTCGTATATTCAACAAGAGTCGGTTGAAAACGAAGGCCGTGAAATAACCATAGAAAATACCTTAGCAAATACACAGTGGTCAATTGCACTTGAAAACCACCATGTAACATTAGGCGGCGCATTTGAACAAGAAAAGCTTGATGACAAAACAACAAACGCAGCCACTATTACTAAAATAGATAACAAACAATGGTCGCTATTTGCTGAAGATGAGTGGAGCTTACACCCCGATTTTACCATTACCACGGGTTTACGAGTTGATGATAACGAGCAGTTTGATTCGCACTTGAGTCCACGCCTGTACGGAGTTTGGAATATTAATGAGGCATGGACCTTTAAATCGGGCGTAGCTACCGGTTACAGAGCGCCAGATTTACGCGAGCTTAGCCCTAATTGGATCCAAAGCAGCCGCGGTGGCGATTTATATGGAAATGCTGACCTAGAGCCCGAAACATCCGTGAGTAAAGAAGCGGCTGTGTATTATGCTAACAGTGATTTTCAAACTAATATCACGGTTTTTCATAATAGCTTTGAAGACAAAATTAACACCGTTTTATGTCCTATCACAGTGTGTGGTGATGAAACTGACCGCTATAACATCAATATTGATAAAGCGGTGACTTATGGGGCTGAGCTAAATATAGAAACAATGTTAAGTGCAGATATTACCCTTGCAACTAGCTACAGCTATACGTTTTCTGAGCAACGCAGTGGCGACAATAAAGGCCAGCCACTTACGCAAATACCTAAACATTTAGCAACGCTAAATATTAACTGGGATGTAAGCGATAATATTAATACGTGGGCACGTGCTAATTACCGCGGTAAAGAAACCGAAGCAGCCTCTATAACTAGCCGTTTAACCTCAGCCCCTTCTATTGCAACAGCAGATATAGGCAGTGCGTGGCAAGTAAACGGTAACGTTAAAGTTATGTTTGGTATTTACAATATATTTGATAAAGCAACCAGCTACGATGAATACGGCTATGTAGAAGATGGCCGACGCTACTGGCTAGCTATAGATACAAAACTATAAGGGGTGTTTATGCCAAAATTTATATTCTCTGCTGTGGTACTCAGCTTTTTAGCTACGCACCCAGCTATTGCGCAAAATACACAATTAACAGCGCAAGATTATGTCGAAAAAGGCATGCAGTACGCTGATGAGTTTCCGGGGTTAACAAGCCTATGCGATATACAAAACCCGTTACGTGATTTAACAAAGCGTGTTCGCACTAATAATGAAGGTAAAAAGCGCAGTAAAAAGTTGGGTAGTAAACGGCGCTCATCAACGATTGAACCTACACAAGTGTTTGACAACCTTTATTATGTAGGTACTGGTGGAGTGGCAAGTTGGGTAGTTAAAACATCACAAGGGCTTATTGTTATTGATGCGCTAAATAACAACGAACAAGCTAAAAATTACATTGAAAAAGGTTTGCTCACACTAGGCTTAAACCCCGAAGATATTAAGTATTTAATTATTAGCCATGGGCATGGTGATCATTACGGTGGGCAAGAGTACTTAGTTAATAAATACAAACCGCGTGTTGTTATGAGTGAGGTTGAGTGGCGACGCTTAGAACAACCAAAGCTTGATTTTGAAAGCCCACGTTGGGGCAAACGGCCAACAAGAGATATAAGCACAAAAGTGGCTGATACAATTACGCTTGGCGATACCAGCATTGGCGTTCATTTAACGCCTGGACACACCCCTGGCACTATTTCGTTGTTGTTCCCAGTATACGATAACGGCAAAAAACATATGCTAAGCCTGTGGGGAGGGACTGGGCTAAACTATGGGCCTGATATTGAGCGAATTAGCGCTTACAGTGTCGCCGCTAAACGTTTTGGCAATCTGGCAATGCAAGCCGGTGTAGATGTGTTTATATCAAATCACCCTAAACGCGATGGTTCGTTTGAGCGAATAAAGCAACTTAAAAATAGAGCCCCCGAGGCGGCGCATCCATTTGTAATAGGCCAAGAGCAAGCCTCGCATGGTTTTTCTATGTTGAGCGATTGCACTTACGCGCAGGTTTTAAAAATTAAAGGAGAGTAAGGCACTTATTTGCAAAAGTTTTTAATATTAGGGGTTAACCATTTAACCAATGTGTTGTAATTTGGAGTATCTATATTTACTTTTAACGCCAGATTAAAAGGAAGAATGATGAAACCCCTCATTTTAATTTTATGCTTGTTTATAAGCTGCTCAGTGTGGGCCGAAACCACTAAAAATATGCCCGTAGCAATAAACTGGTTACAGTTAATTGATGCGGGTGACTACACAAAAAGTTGGCAACAAGCCGATGCGCTATTTAAATCGCAATTAAGTAAAGCAAACTGGAAAAACGCCCTAAACACAGTGCGTGCGCCACTAGGTAAAGTGGCTACGCGAGAACAAATAAGTGCTAATGCTTACTCATCTTTGCCTGGTGCCCCGCAAGGTAAATACCTTATTGTACAATTTAAAACGCAATTTTCAGCAAGGCTTGCGGTTGAAACCCTTACATTAAGTAAAAGCAGTGGGCAATGGCGCGCGGTTGGCTATTTTATTAAATAACCAGCGTTCAATACCAATCCGTAATAATACATAATGATTTTCAGGGGCTAAACGTGTCGCTATCTGCGTTAAAAAATTCTCATTTACGACTGCATGGATGCAGAAGGTAGAGCAATGTAGGAGCAATTGCCGAGAACAACTAAATAGCGAATTTTTTGCCTTGCTATCATCACGTTTACCCATCCTCAAAATAGATCACTTAATTATGCGGATTGGTATAAGTTAAAAAACTATTTTGCGTATTTATTAATATTAGAAAAAGCCATTAACACATCGCGGGCATAATTAAGCCGCGGGTGAGCAAGCGCCCCTTTACGCCACGCTAAGTACAAATTGTTTTCCGGCCCTTGCGGACCAAGTTTAATTAATCTACCCGATTGAATATCGTCATGACATATATAATCAGGCAGCACGGTATAGCCTACACCGGTTCTTACTATGCCGGCGAGCGCGCGTATGTCGGGGCAGCGGGCAATTATTTTTGACGTACAGCTTTGTTTAAATACAGTATCAAAATACTGGCGTATAAGCGGTAATTGGCTGTCGTAACTGACCACCGGCAGCGTATTTAAAAGTGCTGGCGTAATGGTTTGCCCCTCTAAGCTTTGCGCTAATAAACGGTGCGCCACCAGTACTAGCTCTTCGCTATCGAGCACTTCAAAGTCGTAAATTTTGTTATCGGGCAGAGAGGCTGTAATAGCCATATCGGCAACGCCAGTATCGAGCGCTGTATAAATTTGCTCACGATTACCAGGCAGCACGACCACATCAACATTGCCTGCTTGTAACAAATTTGCCAGCTGTGCAGAGGCAACATAACTAATATATTCGGCGGGCCCGGCTAGTGTGATCGTTCCGCTCACATCGTTTGAACGGGTGCGTACAGAGGCGACTTTTTGCTCTATAGCATCAAGGTGATTTGCCACTTGGCCTGCTAAATCGTGGGCGGCATTACTTGGTTCTACGCCTCGGTGACGCCGCTCAAATAACGATTTACCTACCACCGACTCCATTGTTTGTATATGCGCGGTTGCAGCTGGTTGCGACAGCCCCAAATTTTTAGCAGCCCGAGAGATGTTTTTACAACGATATACCTCAACAAAGGTGCGTAATTGTACAAAATAAGACATAAAACATTAGGTATCAGAAATCCGATGGGTAAAGCAAGATTAACTGAATTCTACTTATTGTAAAGTGCGCGTACACTTGCGCTCGTTCAGTTAGACATTAACCGTTTTCATATTTAATTTATAAAATAGGTAATTAATTACTTGAAAGTTAACTATTAATTCCCATTTTATAAAGCAATGAGCACTAGGGGCTGAGCCCCGTAACCAAGTAGAGTACAAATATGTTAAATTTTGCATTTAAAAACCGCACCGAGATTTTATTCGGCAAAGATCAAATTAATGAGATCGCAAGCCGCGTACCAAGCCAAGGCAAGGTCATGTTTTTATACGGTGGCGGTTCGATCAAAAAGAACGGCGTATATGACGATGTAGTAAAGGCACTTGAAGGTGTGGACTTTGTGGAGTTTTCGGGAGTTGAGCCAAACCCAACTTACGAAACACTTTCTAAAGCTGTAGAAATTGTGAAAGAGCAAAACGTTAGCTTTATATTAGCTGTAGGCGGCGGTAGTGTTATCGACGGCGCTAAATACGTAGCGGCAGCAGCAAAATACGAAGGCGACGGCTGGGATATTTTAGTTAATGGTGCAGAAGTAAAAAGTGCATTACCTATTGGCGCGGTATTAACGCTTCCGGCTACTGGCTCAGAAAGCAACGGTAACTCAGTTGTTACCCGTAAAGAAACCCAGCAAAAACGTGCCTTTGGTACGCCAATTGTACAACCGCAATTTGCCGTGCTTGATCCTACGTATACATTCTCACTGCCAACTCGCCAAATTTCTAACGGTGTAGTTGATGCGTTTGTACATGTTATTGAGCAATACTTAACGTACCCAGTTAATGCGCCACTGCAAGACCGTTTTGCTGAAGGCATTTTATCTACGCTAATTGAGCAAGGCCCTAAAGCCCTTGAAAACCCAGAAGATTACGATGTTCGTGCAAACGTAATGTGGTCGGCAACGATGGCACTAAATGGCTTAATTGGCCAAGGCGTACCGCAAGATTGGTCTACGCATATGATTGGCCACGAGCTAACAGCGCTTTATAGCTTAGATCACGCTGTAACACTTGCAATTGTATTACCACCGCTAATGTTTGTTCAGCAAGAGCAAAAACGCGCTAAAATTATTCAGTTAGGTGAGCGTGTATTTGGCCTTGATATGCAAGACAAAAACGAGCTGATTGATGCAACCATTAAACATACTCAAGACTTTTTTGAGCAAATGGGCATTAAAACAAAACTTGGCGATTACGACCTAGGTGAAGACGCGGTTGAAGCCGTTGCCAACAACCTAGAGCGTAACGGCATGACAGCCCTTGGCGAGCATGGCGATATTGACATAGCTAAAGCGAAGAAAATTTTAAGCCTAGCGCTTTAATTTAATTGTTTTTTGAATGGCGCTTTTTAGCGCCATTTTTTATGCTCAAAAAGCTAAAAGCTAAAAGCTAAAAGTTAAAAGCTAAAAGCTAAAAGCTAAAAGCTAAAAGCTAAAAGCTAAAAGCTAAAAGTTAAAAGTTAAAAGTTAAAAGTTAAAAGTTAAAAACTAAAGGCTAAAAACTAAAGGCTAAAAGCTACGCCAGTCTTTAATTTAAGATATTGAATAAATTACTAAAGCTATGCTACTTTGAGATAAATTACGTAAAGGAATCCCCCCAAGCATGGATACCCCAATAGACTTTTCTACGTACACATTAGATGAACTTTACTCCAGCGCAAAAGTCATTGACCGAGAACGCTTTCCTGAGCGAGCAAAAGAAATAGACGAGCTTATAAAAACCCGAGAAGCGCAAGAGCCCGCACACAATGCCGACCTAAAAATAGCGGGAGAAAAAGCATCACGCGGGGATAGGCTTGTTGCTGCTATTATTGACGGCCTATTAGGTATAGCATTTTTTATACCTGTAATAATGTATATCGGTTTTGATAACTTAAGCCAACCAAATCTGGGTTTATCTGCATTTTTATTTGTTTACGGTTTGTTTTCTACGTTAGTGCTTCATGCCTACCTTATGTATCACTGTGGACAAACTATTGGTAAATACTGTATGTCTATTCGTATAGAAAACCTAGACGGCACACAAGCAAGTTTTACAACTATTTACTTTAAACGCATGTTACCTATGCAGCTGCTATCACTAGTCCCTTCGGTAGGTCAGTTTATTGCTGGATTTGTAAACCCTGCATTTATATTAGGAAAAGATAAACGCTGTTTACATGATCATTTAGCGGGAACAAAAGTGAGTAATATTTAGCAATAGCAATACTCAGCGAAGGATAATACTTTAAAGGGATTTATGAAAAAACTGACAAGGTACAAAAAAGCACCCAGCGCAAAACTACTTTGGACGCTTGGGTGTAATACGTTCATCGCCGTTATTATTTTATTTTGGGTAGAGGTATTTATTGAACAACCTTTGCTGCATCAATTTTTATACTTATTTGCATTTGTCCTATTGAGGGTATTTTTACAATGGCATTATATGAAAAAAGAACAATGCCATGCGGTTGAAATTGTTGATGGCGAGCTTGAAGTATTAGGTATAACGATCAAAGTACATGAACTTGAAGAAGTACTGTACTGCCAAACTAAGCGTTTTGAGCATATTTTAAGATTTAAGTTTAAAAACGCGACATACCAAGATATTGAAATAACCGCCCCAGATTTAATTGACGACCTACGTTTTTACTATTTTATGGTAGATAACGGCCTGCCAGTAAAAATGACAGATGATAGTGGCCGTTTTTTTGACGAAGATTAACAGTGTAGCAAGGTGCAGTAATGAGCATACAGGCTTTAAGGTTTTTGATGCTAGCAAGTGTGCTCTTTAGTGGATATTCACATGCAGACTTACTTGAAGGATGTTATTCAAGGACAGACAAAATAACGAGCGCGATCCCTATGCTTAACGACGATGGAAGCAAAAGTAATGAGCGTTTTAAACTAAAAACGAGTTACATAAATATATTCAAAGAAGGCGAAAAATATTTTACAGAAGGCCTTATATGGGGCTACAACTTTCATATTTGCACTATCACAGCGCCGCTTGAGGGAACTACAGAACCATTATCTTTAGTACTAAAGGATAAAAAACTGGTGTTTGAAGAACAAGAGCCCGAATACGACATTAACTGTAAGTTTGAGCTAGAATTTGATGAGAATGGTTTAAATATTAAGGATGAAAACTACCATTGTTCTAACTATATTTTTTACTGTGGTGCACATGCAAGTGTGCATGACGTTCTGCTTGCTAAAACCAACAAAGGCTGTAACTAACTAAGCGAGTTTATTATCTAACTCTACAACACAGCTAATAGGGACTTACCATGCGCGGCTTGTTATTATTTATTGGTTACTCATCTTATATTGGCAGTGTGGGCGATGGCCTTCTCGGTGTATATGCGCTTTGGGTTTTAATCAGTAATAATTTAGCATTTTTAAGCTTATCGCTTAATGACTTTTTAGCGCAGTATGTAGAGTTTATACCAATCCGCTTAATTAAGTGATCTATTTTGAGGATAGATAAACGTGTTGATAGCTAGGCAAAAAATTCGTTATTTAGTTATGCTAAATGAGAATTTTTTAACGCAGATAGCGACACGTTTAGCCCCTAAAAATGATTAAGTATTATTGCGGGTTGGTATTAGATATTGGGTGAAGCAGGTTGCGTTTTATGTAATGCCCGAAGGCTTTGCCAATTGGTTATTCGGCATTCCAGCCGTTATTTACTTTCCCGTACGTATATTAATGAGCTTAGTAATTGACTAAAAAAGGCGACTCAGCTAAAAATAAAAAATGTGTAAAAACTACTCACTTTTAAAATAATTACCTTTTTAAATATCGCATATCACAATAACCCATCATTAATTTCATCAAAAATTTATTAACCCATTGTTTTTAAATGTACTTTTAATCCTCGCTTTTGGCTTTTGCTAATTACATCTGGCATATAAATTGATATACCAAAGTATAAAATTTAAAAGGGAATGCACATGACTGCTGAATACTTTATGGTGCTGGGGCTGCTCGGAGTGGCTTTTTTTTCGGTTGCAGGAGCACTGCTAGGCTACGAAAAAAACATAAGTGGTTTTGGGGTAGTGGTGGTCGCAACTGTTACAGCTTTAGGTGGCGGCACGCTAAGAGACATACTTTTAGATAAACCTATATTTTGGATAGCTACGCCTGAGTATTTATACTCAACTTACGCCGCTATTATTGCCACCATATTTTTTGTGCGTTACTTACCTCATGTAAATAACTATTACTTTTTATTAGTCGATGCTATAGGTATGGCATTATTTAATATTATGGGGATAGAAAAAGCCTTAATAAGCGGTACAGGTATGGTAATAGCGATAACAATGGGGATCACCACAGGGATTTTTGGCGGCCTAATACGAGATGTAATTTGCCGCGAAGTACCCTCAGTTATGCGAAACGAGCCCTATGCTTCAGCCTGTTTAGTAGGCGGCCTAGTTTATGCTGCGCTGTTTACCATAGAAGTCGACTACATTTGGTGTATTTTAGGCTCACTTTTTACCACTGTATTTTTAAGATTAGGCTCGCTTAAATGGGGCTGGCACCTAACCATTTTCAGAAAAAAAGATTTTAAAGATCAAAGAGAGTAGCTCTTAGTTATTTATAGGTTGGGTTTGCATATGGTACTCATAGTTATCTTCCCAGTGACCTTAAAGCCTAGTCGAGTATAAAGTGCTTTAGCAGGGTTGTTTTTAAGTACTGTTAGTTTGATAGGCTTTAACTTTGCAGTTTTAATTACTTGCTCAATAACGCCTCTGCCGTAGCCTTTATTTTGATGGTTGGGGTGTATTTGTAATTGCATTATTTCAATATGGCTACCCGGTACCTTGTACTTTAGCGTACCTATAGTATCACCATTAAACTGTATGAGATGAGAGCAATCGTATTGCTCGTCAACCCTTTCATTATGCTGTTGCTCAGTTAAAAATAAGCCAGCCACCTCAAGGTGCTCTACCATAGTAAGTTTTCTAAGATTTAATAAATAGCCACGCTTTTCGCGCGTGGCTTTTGTAAACGTAAAAACCAAAATGTCCTTCCTTGTATTTAAAATTTAACTTTAGTTGAATCACTTTCTGTAAAAATTAGGTCTTTATTAGCCATTACAGATTTAATGGGCACACAATGAACATAACACACACAAATAACGCACTCACCTTTTTACTTACACTCAGCTTTGCATTACTTGGTGTATCGTTTGCTTTAGGTGCAAACCCAAACACACTCTCAGCTACCTTTAGTTTTTATGAACTTGATACCTTACTAAGTAACAATACATTAGGTTTGCTCACAGGCAGCGCTATGATTGCGTTGGCAGCAGCAACCTTAGCTGCGCATTTAAAATTAATAAAGCCGATGCCTGCACTTATACTCGCGTTAGTAGTTAGCATAGTGCCTTTACTTACCTTATTTGCCAGTAACCGCTGGATGGCACAGTTAGGCGGCTTTCCAATTATTGGCAGTGGGCAAGGCATTATTAAATACTTTGCTGTTATCCCTTTGTATTTATTTTTGTTTTATAAAAATAAGCTAACAGACAAACAACACGTACTTTTAAACTTTATACCGGTTGCTATGGTGTTACTGTGGATTGGCGGCATGAAATTTTATGAGTTTGAAGCCAAAGCCATTGTAGGCCTAGTAGAAACCTCACCTTTTATGTCGTGGTTATACACGGTATTTAGCGTACAAGGCGCATCAGATATCATTGGTGGGTTTGATGTATTATTTGCTGTACTACTTGGTGCGGGCATTTTACTTAACAATAAAAAGCTCATTATAGTTAGTGGCTTAGCGTGTTTAAGTGTATTTTTAATGACCCAAACATTTTTAATTACCGCAAACGGCGCATTTAGCTCAAGCACATTATTAGAGCGTTTAGGGCAATTTGTAATTAAAGATTTATGGTATGTAGGTAACTTAATTGTTATTGCCACTTTAATGCTACTTAAACCTGCTAAATAATATAAAGAGAACTTTATGATCAGTTGCCACCAATACGACTACATCGAAATTGCCTGTATGCACCATTTAAGCGTTGAGCTTATTTTAAAAAATGGTGATAGTGTATGTGGTGTAGCAACTGATACAAAACGCAATGCACTCAAACAAGAGTGCATTGCCATTAACGTAAATGGCGAGCTAAAGTTTATTGTGCTCACTACAATTAGTCTACTTAAAGCGCGTGAGAGTAATCCTTACTTTGATCATGTGAACTTTGATGTAAAGTAAATCACTAACCTATTCGTTTTATCATAAATACCTCTGCGGGCCTGTTTCATCATTATGTTAAGGCTCGCTTATCTCGCCAATGCTCTAACTCATACGGCTAAATGCACAAAGGCAAAATTTACCTTTAGAGTAAACTGTGCATATAAAGAGCTATTTTGACTTTGTCCAATAACATTATTAAAAGTCGTTTTGGGGCAACATAACAAAGGCTTTTTCACTACTGTCTAATTGCTTGTTTACATTACAGTTATTTAGTGGAATTATTGAGCAATGTAATATGCGCCGTTTTAGGCGTTATAAACCCCCAAAGAGGTGTTCAATAAATTGTTAGCATTATCTCAATTTTTGAGTTTGTAATTTTTTATCATCATTAAAAAGGAAGTAACATGGAAACTTTTAAAGCATCTGTACAATACAACGATTTATTAGGCACTGCCGCAGCAGATAAAGCTGATATGGAGCATGCTAGTAAATGGTTAGAGGAAAAGGGACATATCAGTGAAGATGAATATGTTTTAGGTATCTCAATGTGGGCTGGTGAAAATCATGGTGCTCACAGAGATCCTGTTAGTGTTAAGTTTGTTGTTTCGGGGTTAAATGGTTATAGCAATATACCTGAGATGATAGAGGCAACTAAGCATGATTTAAATGTTAAAGAAATTCGTGTAGAAATGACCGTTGCAGAATTTTTTGCCTTATTTAAAAGGTTTGAAGTAACTTTATCTAATAAAGGTTTACTAGAAGGTACAACCTATTCAACAACCGAGTAAATAATGCTAACAAGGCGCTTAAACGGGAAAATTACAGCTGGCTCGCGCTCGTGCCTCGCACATTGTAGCCAACTGCATTTTTCCGCTTAGCTTAGCGTTAGGCATACAGGGAAGGATCGGTAGATGTATCGAACAACAATTAACTTAAACAATTCACCTAAATATGTAAAAGTACTTACGAGTTATTAAATAAAATGCGAAAAGCTATTTAACCTGTAGCAATAACAAGCATACTTAAATAGCTGAACACAGAAAATAGTTCACTTTGATACTAATGGCAGGTTTTATTTTTAAGCTTTACAAGGCGTTAGTGGCTTATGGATAATCCGCGATTAGATTCAGAAGATAGAAAACCTATTTGGGATGCGTTGCAAATGTTTTGGATGGATATTGAGCCATCTGATGAGCTAGAAAACGCTATAGCTACGTGTGCTAAATCTAAGTATTCAATTTTAGAATTAGAGTATATCTACTGGAATGAGGTTTACCCTGCTGTTAATCAGAATTTTGCACAGCCAATACCTGAGTGGACTGGCTATGATATTGAGCAGTTATCAAAGTTAATAATTGCAAACGCAGGCAGAGTTAAACCAACTAAGTATAAGTTTTTGCATTTTGGGGCTAACAAATGGTGGAAAGAAATAGCCAGCGGTATAAAAAAATATCGAAAAGACATTAGTAAATAACTGGCTGAACACCATACTAATTAGCTAATTTTACGAGGCTTTTACTAGTCAGGTATTTATACTAAGCGTAGCAGCGACACACAGATCAGTATTTCGATTTTAAAGCACTAACTGGCTTAAACTAAGTAAAAGCTATATCAGCCGCATTTATTAAATACAGCTATTCAAACGCAACTATTCAAATACAATCTCCCCTAAACACAGCTAAGCATAAAAGCTTCGCCAAATAACGTTATTTTAGTAAACGCGAGTTCATATTGCGGTGTGTAATATCTTTACACGCATTTTAAGTTAGGCGTTCGTAATGGGCGCTTATTTTTAGACTCCCTTTATTAGAGATACTTTTTATGAAGTTAAAGTTATTTATTGCCGCTATTATTGCCTCCTCTGTGTCGTTACACGCGGCGCAAGCACAAGCAAGTGCTAAGTTTACTTTTGAAGACTTAAAAGCGTTGGCAAAAGCCTCTGCCAAAAAGCCTTATACGCCTGTGGAAGTGCCAGCACCTGAGCTTATTGATAAAATTACCTATGACGAACATTGGAAAATACGCTTTAAAGAAGATGAAACCCTCTACCCAAATGGCAAAAAGGCACCGGTACAATTATTTTACCCTGGGCGATATTTTCCTGAGCCGGTAAGTATTTTCATCAGAGATGATAAAAACAACGTTAAAGAACTGCCTTTTAATAATGCACTTTTTGATATGCCTGACGACAGCCCAGCTCACGACCTACCAGAAGGATTTGGGTTTGCAGGCTTTAGAATTATGCGCCCCGATATAAAACCAGATTGGATATCGTTTTTGGGGGCGTCTTATTTTAGAACTGATGGTCCTCAGGGGCAATATGGGTTGTCGGCTCGCGGTATTGCAATTAATACCGGTATGAGTGAGCCAGAAGAATTTCCACGCTTTTCGGCATTTTGGTTAGGCCCTGCAGAAAATAAAGGTGAAAGCATGTCTGTGTGGGCATTACTTGAGGGGCCCTCTGTTACAGGTGCTTATCGGTTTGGTTTGAGTAAAGACAACAAAGAGGCCAAAGGGCATGTTACCTCTGTAAGTGCTAATTTGTATATGCGCGCCGATGTAGAGCGCTTAGGTATAGCACCGCTAACCAGCATGTATTGGTACTCAGAAAAAGATAAAACGGTAGCGAAAGACTGGCGCCCAGAAATTCACGACAGCGATGGCTTAGCGATTCATACTGGGTCGGGCCAGTATATTTGGCGACCGTTAAATAATCCGCAGTCGGTGTCGACCAATAGCTTTATTGATGAAAACCCTAAAGGCTTTGGCTTAATCCAAAGAGACCGTGACTTTAATAACTACCAAGACGACGGTGTGTTTTACAATAAGCGTTCATCAGCGTGGATCAAGCCTACGGGCGACTGGGGGAGAGGCGCTGTGCAGCTAATCGAAATCCCAACCAAAGATGAAACGTTTGATAACATTGTTGCCTATTGGGTGCCTGAAAAAGAGGTACGTAAAGGCGATGAGTTTACCTTTTCTTATGATATTGAGTGGCGTCCACTCGATCCAAAATCAAAAACACTGGCAAGTGTTGTTAATACTCGCCAAGGGCAGGGCGGAATTCCTGGCCAGCCTATACCTGAGGGCGTAAACAAAATGGTGATTGATTTTGAAGGGCCAGTGTTTAAAGGCCTAGATAGAGAAAGTGGCATAAAGCCTATTGTTGAAGCCAGTAACGGCGAAATACTGGAGCCAATTGGTGCTTACCCAATAGTGGGAACCAACCAATGGCGATTAGCGTTTGACTACAAACAGAGCAATAACGACCCCGTAAGCATACGCGCGTATTTGGTTGATAAAAACGAAGAGGCGATAACCGAAACATGGGTAAGTGATGCAAAGGTAACGATTGAGTAACTATAAAAATTAAAACGGGTGGCCCTATAATTAGTTTTATGTAGCCACCCGAATAACTGCAAAATAAATGTTTTTAGCGAAGGTTAGCTAAAGCAATTCTCTTATTTCAATATACATCTAATACTTAGTTATAAATTTAATATGCTTGGCTAACTACTTGGTGAATTTAGCTAATTTAAGTTGCTCCTACTTGTTTTTATGTTTTCTTGTGTGAATAATAAACATTCGATCAGGAAAAATAATAAAAGTAATTAAATTAAGGATATATATGAAACTTTACCCATACTCAACAATTAAAACAGAAAACCTTAAGGGCCTGCTTATCGCTTCTAGAGTGCTTGGGTTTTTGAGTTATATACTGTTTTTTATAGCTATTTGCATTGGTTTATTTGGTGTTTTTTCTAACCTTGGCGCACCTAAAGATTTAGGGAATGGAATAGTTATGTCTGCACCAAATGCCGGTTTACCTGTGATGATAATGTCAATTTGGGGTGCAGTTTCTGCAGTTTGTATTTTAGCTTTTAGTGGCTTATGTGCAGCTGTTGTATCATGCGAATACAAATATACAAAGTCGGTTTAGCTATATACCAGAGTATTTAGATAGTAAAAACGGGGCTTCTACTATCTAAATATTTATTTGTAAGACTTGGTTAACTACCGCGAACAAATCTAAATTTTTTGTTCTTCTTCCTTATCTCAATAGCCTGATATTCGTTTTAATAATAATACAAAACCAAATCTACCTTAGCTTCTAAAACATCCAACCTGTAGCTAATTTACCTTGATAAACCCTAATTTATAGTTAAAATGGCCGGCTTATTTAACGAATGTACCTACTTTATTACTGACATAGTAATAAAAGCTGCATTAATAGATGTAAATACTAAGCGTGCAATTTTAAGGCGTGTTATTTACCTCGTTTTATACCAATCCTCAAAATAGGTTACTTAATTAAGCGAATTGGTATTTGTAAATTTACGTTAGGACGAAAATTGGTTTGATCTCATTGAACGACGATTTAATTGTAGGTAAAGGGGCGCATAGAACGTGTTACAGGCACCCTGAGGCACATAATTTATGTATAAAAGTAAGCCATGAAGGGTTTTCGCAAGAGCAAGACCAAGAGCTGGCTTATTATAAGCGACTTAGTAACCGAAATATTCAGTGGCAGTTGTTAGCGCGATACCATGGTACGGTACACACCAATATTGGCACAGGGTATGTGTTTGATTTAGTGATTGATGCAAATAATCAGCCGGCTAAAACGCTAGAATATTATTTAAGTCAGCCAAATAGTGAAGCCTTAGCCGAGCCACTATTAAATTTAAAAGATTATTTATTGCACAATTTAGTGATCACCAAAGAAATAAAACCACGCAATATAGCGTGTGTTAATAATAACGGCACCATTGAGCGGTGTGTTGTTGTTGATGATATTGGTAATACTGAGTTTTTTCCTATTAGTAATTACGTGAGCTCATCGGCTAAGCGTAAAATAAATAGAAAATGGCAGCGCTTTGAAGCGAGTTTAAATGAGCTTGGCTTAAGCCTTAATTAAGTTTTAAACTCCGACTTTAAATACTGGCTTTAATTAATAACCACAGCCCCGTTTAATACGCAGGGCTAAGCTAACAACACATAGCCTACCCTGCGCTTAATAACCGTTAGTTACTTTTCTAACTCTTTTACATACAGCATGAGTGCGCTGTACATTACGCTAAGGGCTTTTGTTACATCCTCATCAATAACAGCTTCTGCGGGGTGATGGCTTATCCCGCCAGGGCTGCGTATAAATAGCATGCCTACAGGGCAAATAGGGGCAATAGCCATGGCATCGTGCCCAGCGCCAGAGGCAAGTGAAGGCGAGGCTTGGTTATTCAATTTACAGGCACTGCTAAACAATTGCTGAATCTGAGTGTCGCATGCTACGGCGTCGGCCGCATGTGTCCATTGCCAATCAAGCGTTAAATTACGCGATGTAGCAATTTGATCGGCGCGGGTATGTATTGCATTAAGTAATACTGCTAGGTCGGCATCATTTTGTGCGCGTGCATCTAGGCTTATGGTCGTTTTACCGGCAATAACATTTGTAGCGCCTGGGCGAGCATGAATTTGCCCTACGGTGGCTACTTCACCATTACTCGCGTTTTTTGCTAGTTGCTCTATGGCAAGGGTAAGCTCGGCGCACCCAACTAACGAATCTTGGCGTAAGTTCATTGGCGTAGTGCCTGCATGGCCGCTTTGGCCTGTTAGGGTGATCATAGCGCGTTTGGCGCCAGCAATAGCGGTTACTACGCCTAGCGCCTGATTTACCGATTCAAGCACTGGGCCTTGCTCTATGTGGGTTTCCCAATAACCGAGTAATTCGTTTTTGTTAAGGGCGGCTTTAGCGTAATCATCAGGGTTTAGGCCAAAATCAAGCATGGCTTGGCGCATACTAATGCCGTTTGTATCTTGTATATTTAACCACTGGGGGTCAAACTCGTTCGCCAGTGCTTTTGAGCCAATTAACGTGGTGGCAAAGCGAGTGCCTTCTTCATCACAAAAGCCCACTACATCTAAATGAAATGGTAAATCAAGCTTAAGCGTGTGTGCAATGGCGGCTACTTCAATACCGAGTAACACCCCTAAAATACCATCAAATGCACCGGCGTTTGGTACGGTGTCTAGGTGTGAGCCAATAATTAAACGTTTTGCATTTGGGTTAGATGATGCTAAGCGCCCCCATAAATTGCCGACTTCGTCTTGCCACGATTGCATGCCCGCCTCAGCCATCCATTCAGCAGTGACACGGTTACACTCTTTGTGCTCTTTAGATAAATACACACGGTGAATGCCACCTTGCATTTGCGATAGGCCACTGAGCGTTTTACAGCGCAATAACGAGCGCGCGGCAAATTTATTAGCCAGCTCACTGTTTAATAATGGCTCATGGAGGGGGCTTGCAATCGTCATGCTAAATCCTTTTTTATTTATAATGGGCAAGGGCGGCAATAGCGGCTTCGCCTTTAGGGCCTTTATAGCCGTTGGCGTGTAAGCAGGCATCTAGGCTTGCCAATGTTTGTAATACTGCATCTTTACGGGCGTTGTAACCCATGGTGCCAATACGCCAAATTTTGCCATGCAGCGGCCCAAACGAGGTGCCAATTTCAATACCAAAGTCGGTTAGCATTTGTCCGCGTACGTGGTCAGCATTAATGCCCTCGGGTATATAAACACCCACTACGTTGTTCATTTTATGGTTTAAGTCGCCAAATACGTTTAAGCCCAGCGCTTGAATACCCGTTAGCATGGCATCGCCGTGTAACTTGTGGCGGGCAACGCAGTTATCAACGCCTTCTTCAATAACAATGCGAGCACATTCTGATGCGCAATACAGCATGCTGGTGGCTTCGGTATGGTGGTTAAGGCGCTCTTCGCCCCAGTAATTCATGATCATGCCTAAATCAAAGTAGTTTGAGCGTACAAATGGCTCGGTGCCGTCGGTATGCTGCGCGGTACGAATACCCGCTTCTACTTTTTTGCGTTTTTGGATCCAATCGGCGCATTTATCGCTCAGTGTTAAAGGGGCAGAGCCAGACGGGCCACCTAAACATTTTTGCAAACCAACCGAAAGCGCATCGAGTTTCCACTCATCGGCGGGTAAATCGTTACCTACAATCGAAGCGGTGGCATCGCAGTAAAATAATACGTCGTGCTTTTGGCAAATATCGCCAATGTGTTCAAGGGGTTGGTTCATGGTTGTTGAGGTATCGCCCTGTACCATAGCAAGTACATGGGGTTTTACATCAACAATGGCTTTTTCTATTTGTTCGGGGGTAAATACCTCGCCCCACGGGACTTCTATGGTGTGTACTTTTGCGCCTACGCGCTCGGCTATTTCAGCAAGCAAGTGGCCAAAGCGGCCCATAATGGGCACCAGTACTTTATCGCCTGGGCGTAAAATAGAGCATAAAACGGCTTCTATGCCTGCGCGTGATGTGCCATCAACTAACATGGTCCATTCGTTTTTGGTTTTAAAAATTTCGCGATAGCGGGCCATGGTTTCGTTCATAAAACCGGTCATTACTGGGTCGTATTGGCCAATTAGCTGCGCCGACATAGCACGTAGCACGCGTGGATCTGCGTTTATTGGGCCTGGGCCCATGAGTAATCGCTGTGGCGGATTTAAAGTTTGAATTTGCGTGTCGCTAAACATGTTTTAGGCTCCCAGAGTCTGAATAAGCATACGAATGCCCGTTATCATTAATACAACGGCAAAGGCGCGTTTTAATTGTTTTTGATCTAGCTTGCTACCAATTTTTACGCCAATAGGGGCAAACAAAATAGTAAGCGGAATAATAAGTATAAAAGCAGGTAGGTTTACAAGGCCCCACGTGCCAAGCGGCGCATCGGTGGGTGTAGTACCAATACTTAATAAAGTAATAACGCCCGGTAACGCGATTAATAAGCCAAATACAGCAGCGGTGCCAACGGCAACATGAGCACGTACGTTAAACGCGTTTAGCATAGGTACGCCAATAGTGCCGCCACCTATGCCAATCATTACCGATAAACCACCGACAATACTTGCCATAATGCCTTGGCCAAATTTACCTGGTAATTTACTAACAAGGGCAGGCGCGCCGGCTCTAAATAACATGTTTAAACTTACTAAAATGGCAATACAGGCAAACATAAGTACCAGCGCATTACCGCGTATAGAATGAGCTAAGTAGCTACATATAACGGCCATTACCAAAATAAACGGGGCCCAGTATTTAATTAAAGCAAGGTCGATATTGCCCTTGGCATGGTGCGAGCGAATCGACGAAATAGAAGTAGGCACTATGGTGGCAAGCGATGTCGCTGTGGCTATCATCATGGCCGACTCAGGGCTTACGCCAAAGCCTTGCAGTAAAAAGTACAGCACAGGCACAATTACTATGCCGCCGCCTACACCAAATAGGCCTGCTAAAATACCTGCAAAAATACCGGTTGCTATTAAGGCCGCTATAATCGGCCATTGATTTATTATTTCTGTCATTGTGTTCCTGCTGTAGTTACTGTTGCGCGACCATCTGAACGAGGATCGGTGGCTGCTTCAAGGCTGGTAGGCGTATCTAAAATGGCACCTGCATGACCCATCATTTCATTGTTATTATCAACGCTTACCCAGTCGTGGTCACGTTGATTTAATTCATGTTTAACTTGAATTACTAAGCTTTGCTCTACCTTTAAATTTGTGCTTGTATCGCCCCAGGTGCGCCCTAATAACCAACGCGGATCGCTTACTGCTTGGGTAATTGATTTATTACGCCATGCGTAACCACTAAATACAGCAGCTTGTGTTTGTGGCTGGCCTTCGCCGCCCATGGTGCCGTAGGCAAGGCGCCTACCATCGTCAAATTTTGCTAAAGCAGGGTTGAGTGTATGAGCCGGTTTTTTATGCGCTTTTAAGGCATTGGCATCGTTGCTATTTAAACTAAAACTTAAACCGCGGTTATTCCACACAAAGCCGCCTTCGCTCATCAAAATGCCGCTGCCAAATTCCCAGTAAACACTTTGAATAAAGCTTACTAGTTGGCCGTTTTTATCCCGTGCGGCCATCCAAACGGTATCGCCTGGCTCTGCATTAAATGGCCATTGCTTGGCTTGGCTCATATCTATATTGCCGGCAAGCGCATTTAAGCACTCATCAGTTAGTGCGTTTTTATAATCATCGCCAAGCGCGTCTGGGTCGGCCCAAAGTGTAGGGCGGTGCGTAAAGCTTTGTTTGGTTGCCTCAACAATTAAGTGCATCCAATCGGCCTCTGTATTGGCTAAATGTTTTAGTTTATTAACAGCGCCAATTATTTGCAGAGAATGCACGCCTTGCGTGGGGGCGGGTAAGTTATAACACTGTATGCCCGATAAATTAGCACTGAGCGGCGTTACTAAATCGGCCTGCGTATTGGCAATATCTGCGCGTGTAATTGCACTGCCTGCGGCAGCTAAATCGTTTGCAAACGACTCTGCTAAAGGGCCTTGGTAAAAGGCGTTTAAGCCATGCTCGGCTAAGTGCTCAAAGGTACTGGCAAGTTTTGGGTTTTTAAAATGTTGGCCCGCTTGCAACGGTTTACCATTAGGTATGTAAAGTTCTTTAAAGGCAGCGTTAGTGTTTGAAGCAGTGGCAAGCTTTTCGCAGCCTGCTTGCAAGCTTTTAGATACTGTAAAGCCATCGCGCGCGAGCTTTATGGCTGGGGCTAAAATAGTACTTAGCGAAAGAGCAGCGTGCTCATCTACCGCAAGGGCTTTTTGCCAGCCGCGAAGTGTTGCAGCCTGAGTAAGCGCGCTTAAACCGCCGCGCTCTGGTATGTGTGGCTCATTGCTATAGGCGCTTATATCGTTTGGTGCGCGCCCGCAGGCATCAATGGCAGTGGGTATACTTTGGTTTGGGTTATCAATAAGCCAAAAACTGTCGCCGCCAATTGAGTTCATATGCGGATATACCACGCTAATCGCAGCCGCTGCCGCTACCATGGCTTCGGTGGCTGTACCGCCTTGTTTTAGTATTAAGGTGCCTGCCTCGGTTGCTGCAAAATGCGGGGCAGTAAAGGCAATGTTGTGTGTGCTCATGCAAGTGTGTCCTGTTTAAAGTGGGCAGCTAATTGTTGTACGCAGGCAAGTAGGCTTTTATCGTTGCCGTGGCTCATCATTAATGAAAACCCATACGGGTGGCCATTTTCTAAATTAGCCAATGGTAAGTGTACTTGCGCCGAGCGGCTCAAGCCCGCAATGGCCGATAAGGTGATTATTTGCATACGTAAGGCGCTTGTGTCGGCGCCCAATTTAGGTGCAGTTGTGGGTGTGGTTGGTAAAAATAAACAGCCGTTTGTGTTTAGGTTTTTAGCGATTAGTGTTTGCCATTGGGTTTGTACATTTAGTGCTTCTTGCTCTTCTTGGGCGGTTAGAGCAAGCGCCATGTTAAAACGTGCCGCAATTGCCGGAGCAAACTGGGGAAGTTGCCCTGGCAATTGAAGCCAATCTTTATGTGTTTTTGCGATTGCTCGCCCTTGCAGTATTCTAAAGCTGTCAGCCAGTTCGCTTAATAAGCTGCCGTTAGGCAGTTCAAATTCTTTATGGTGTTTAAAATAAGGTTTGGTTTTTTCAAGCAATTGTTTAAGTGGGGCTTGTAAAACAGGGTCAACCAGCTCAAATAATGGCTCGCAAATAACTAAAGTATCAACGTTATTAATCGCTTGATTTGGTAACAGTACATTGCCTACATCGCTTAGCAGCTCTGCATTTTGCGTAAGCCAGCCAATGGTATCAAATGGGGGCGCTAGCGGAATTAGGCCATCTTTTTCAATTACGTTATGGCTTGGCCTTATACCAAATAAGCCACAATAACTTGCCGGTATCCTTATAGAGCCACCAGTATCAGTGCCTAAGCCAATATCGGCTAGGTTAGCCGCCACAGCTGCTGCCGAGCCCATACTTGAGCCGCCACTTGCATGGCCTTTAAGTCTTGGGTTTTGTGCTGCACCATAGTGAATGTTATTGCCCTCTAAGCTGTAGGCCAGCTCATCGGTATGGGTAAAGCCTGTAAAGCGACAACCCGCATTCATTAGTTTGTTTACGGCACTTGCTGTTTGCTGTGCAGGCTTTGCTGCTTTAAACCAGCTTGGGTTACCTGCGCTGTTGCGCTCGCCTTTAACTGCAAATACATCTTTTACTGCAAGGCGCTTATTTACAAGTGTGCCGTGGGTTTGTGTTTGCCATGCGTTAGGGCCATGGTCACAAAAAATACCGGTAAAATTATTATGTGTTTTGGTACTCATATCACCACTCGTTATAAAGTAAATCTGACCAACTGGTTATAATCAGATTTAGGGTGATTAAAAAGACGAATTAGTTATTATTATTTTTCAGCCCACTGCGTAACATCTTATTTTTATTTTACAGAGCCTGATCCGCCTTTTAATCTGTTAGCTATTATATTGCCTAAAAGCTAAGCAAAAGCAATGCCAAATGCAATAAAGCTGTCCGCTCGGTCAGGTTTTTTTTGGTTTGTATGGGGTTTAGCAGATATTTATAAAAATATAAGTATTAAAGAAGGTGTAATTTAGAGGTGAAAACACACCAAGTTGGTGCGTGATTGCACCAACTTGGTTGCAAGTGTGGCGTTTATAGTAATGCGTTAGGGCTAATAATTAAGCCATTTACATCGGCGTATAGCCAATCGTTAGGGTTAATTGTGGTACTAAGCATGGTCACTGTTTGATTTTTATCTCCAAAGCCACGCTTTAATGTACTGCGCGGGGTTGAGCCAAGTGCCATAACCGGTAAATCCATTGTGGCAAGTATTTCAATGTCACGGCAACAGCCGTTAATAATCACGCCTTCCCAGCCGTTTTTTAACGCGCGCTCCGCCATAATATCGCCTATAAAAGCGAAGCGTTTGCTAGCAAAGCCATCAATAACCAGTACTTTACCCTTGCCGTTTTCATGCAGTATGTCGGCGGCAAACGAGTTATCGTCTGGGCAGGTAACGGTAACTGCTTGGCCACTAAATGTGGTTTTTTTACCAAAGTGGCGCAGGCCGCTGTCGGCGACTTGTACGCTATTGCGGTGATCGTCAAATAAGTCTGGGGTAGTAAAATTATCCATGGGTTAAGCCTCACTGTGCTCAGGTATTTTTAAACCAATACCTTTTAAAATTATGTGGGCAGTTGATTGCGTTATTTGTGCCACATCGGTTTCGTCGTATTCTAACTTGTTCATTACCAGTAGCACTTCGGCCTGAAAATCGGCGTAGTACTGCGTAGTTGACCAAATGGTAAATAATAAATGGTAAGGGTCAACATTATCCATTTTGTTTGCATCTATCCAGGCCTGAAACACGTCTACCTTTTGTTTTACCCACGGGCGTGTGTTGGTTCTAAAGTAGTTTTGCAAATAAGGAGCGCCGCGCAGTATTTCACTGGCAAATAAACGTGATTGCAGCGGCTGGTTTATGGCAAGTATGACTTTGCTTTTAATATAGTGATACAGCACATGTGCAGGGTCGTCCTCAGGGGTTACGTTATCTAAGCCTAAGTTCCAGTGTGCAATAATGCGGTCTATTACGTTTTCGTATAGGCCGTCTTTGCTTTTAAAATAATATAAAATATTGGCCTTAGGAACGCCTGCTTCTTTGGCAACCATACTCATACTGGTGCCATCGTAACCAAGCTGAGAAAACAATTGCTCGGCGGCATCGAGTATTAATGTTTGGTTTTTTACTCGGGTGAGTTCTTTTTTATTTGGCTTTGTTTGTGTGCTCATTATGGCGATGCTGTTTTTAACATGTTGAATGATTGTAACTTTACTGACCAAAAGGTCAAACACTTAAGTGCAGGCCAAAAACATCTTTATAACAATAAATGATGAGCAACAATTGTTTAACCCACTAATTACTGTTAGCGTAACGTCAAACGTAAGTAGTACTTTTAGGTAGTTAATGGACTTTTTTTCTAATCATAAATACACGCTTTATGGCATTGCCGCTATTTTGTTATGGAGTTGTTTAGTGGCTCTGCTCAGGGATGTTTCGGAGTTATTTGGCCCCATAGGTGGGGCGGCACTCATGTACAGTGTAAGCGCGCTGTTTTTAATTTTGGTAATGGGACGGCCTAAGTTTGCTGGGTTTAATAAGCGTTATATTATTTGGGGTACTGCTTTATTTGCACTTTACGAGGTGTGTTTAGCGCTGTTTGTAGGGCTTGCTAATAATCGCCACCAAGCGGTAGAAATGGCAGTTATAAATTATTTATGGCCCACACTTACCATTTTGCTCAGTATTATAGTTAATCGTAGTAAAGTAAGTGTTTGGATTTACCCAGGTATGCTGCTCGCTTTTTTTGGTGTGGCTTGGTGCGTTGGTGGCGATAGTGGGTTATCACTTAATAGTATTATGGGTAATTTTGCCAGTAACCCAACGGCCTACTTGTTGGCGTTTGTAGCACCTTTTATTTGGTCTGTTTACTGTGTAATTACTCAAAAAAATAGCAATGGGCAAAATGCCATTGTGCTGTTTTTTATCGCCACGGCACTAAGCTTATGGGTGTTGTATGGATTAAGTGACGAGCCAAAAATGACCTTTACACTGCACGCGACCGTAACGCTTGTGTTAGCTGGTGTGGTTGTTGGCAGCGGGTATGCTCTTTGGAACCAAGCTATTATTGGCGGTAACTTAATGTTGCTTGGTACGCTTTCGTATTTTACGCCGGTTTTTTCGGCGATTATTTCGGCGCTTTATTTATCAATTACCCTCAGTGCCTCGTTTTGGCAAGGAGTAATAATGGTAACTGGCGGCTCACTCGTATGCTATTTCGTAACGCGTGAAAAACCAGTTAAAAAGCAAATTAACGCCGTAAACTAACGGTGTAAACGCATCCTTCTTTAACTATGTTTGTTTAGCCAATTAAGCGCAAGTGGCCATAATCCGTCAGATTTTTTGCTAAAAAATTTCATATGGCCAATTTCCTTCAAACCATAGTCGTGTGGGTTTAAGGTTAGGGTTTGTGCTTTTAATTTAGGAAAAACCGAGAGCATATCGGCAACATTTGCATTGTTAGCAATATCGTCATCGGTAGCATTAACCCATATTGAGGGCATAGAAAGCGTGTTGTAACAGTGTTGAAATACGGTATCACCAAATGCTGATTGCACATACCCTTGGGCGTTACACCATTTGCGCCATTGTTTAGCTACGCCTTTAGGTAGTGGCTCGCCCATGCCAAACCACTGCGATTTAGTATGACCAAACAAGGCATTACTAAAGGGTATAACCCCATTCATAAAAAAGTGCGCTTTAACCTGATACGCTAAGCTCATATTAGTTAATTTACCCGACGAGCAAGCAAAATTAAACGCGGAGCTTAGCTCGTTAGCGTTATGCATTAGCCCCACTAATTGCCCGCCGGCGCTATGACCCACTAAATGATACTGCGTATTAGGAAATACCCTTTGCAAATGCTCAAGCACCGCAGGCATGTCTTGCTCACCCCAACTTTGTAAACTGGCTTTGCTTTTTTTAATGCTGCGGTTAAGCGATTGGCCAATGCCACTGTTATCAAACGTAATAACGCCAAAGCCATGTTGCTGTAAGTAAGTAGCAAAGTTTGCATAAAACTGCTGCTTTATACCGGTTGCAGGGGCAATCATCACCGCACCTTTAATAGCGCTGGTGGGTGTAAATACACGGGCGTTTAGGGTTTGCCTGTTATTACAGGTAATAGTGGTGTGCTCAAAGTGTGGTGCGGTCATTAGAATTATTATTTCCCATATAAAGTACACAGGTAAAAATAATAGCTGGTTAGACCAGTCTCGGCAAGAGGGGAAAGCATTGTTTATACCAACCCTATTAAGTATGTGTTTTAAATTTTACGCCGAATAAACAATTCAGTCCTAGGCGTAAATTGATGTAAATGGTTGTTCCCTTGACGAAAATTACAACAGAGAAATGAGTTGTTTTAGCAAGTAAAATAGATTAGCTATTTATTGGCGTTGGTATTAAACCACGCCCCAGATGAAATGGGGCGAGAGGAAGGTTTAAATAACTAAAGGGTACTACTTATTTTGCTAGAGCCTTGTTATTGGCTGCTAATGTAGCCTTATTGTCACTAACAATAACGGGCTAGGGGGTATATTAAAAGCTAGTTAATTAGATTTGCTGTTTACCTGTGCTAATAAGTCGAGCACTTTTTGTTGGCCAAATTTTTGTGCAAATTGCTCGGCTGTTTGACCGGCTTTGTTTTGATGTGCGTTGTCGCAATCAAGGCCTACAAGTGTTTTAGCTATGCTAAATTCGCCTCTAAATATGGCGGCCATTAGGGCTGTGTTACCGCGGTTGTCTTCAAGGCAGGCATTAGCGCCCAATTGCAATAAGGTGTTTACCGTATTTTTATTGCCGTGGTAGGTGGCAATCATTAGCGCGGTGTAACCTTTGTTGTTGTAACTATTAATAGGAATGCCAGCATCAACAAATTGCGTTATTACGGCGGTGTCGTCGGTGCGTGCGGCTGCAAAGTAATAAGCAAGTAAGCTGTCGTATTGCGACTGGGCGGTGCTTTGTTCTGTTACAGCGCTTTGTGGCTCATTGGCAAAGCCTGAAAAGCTCATCACTAAAGTAAATATAATAAGTAATTTACGCATACTGTTTACCTTTTTAAAAAAGAGGAAAGCTAGGCTTTCCTCAATAACTTACAGGTTGGGTAAAATATTAAAGCTTAGCGGCTAGTTGCTTAACTTGTTTCATGTCGCCGTTTACAGCGTTAGTTAAGCGTGTACCGTATTCGCTATCTGCTTTGTAGAAGTGACTAAGCATTTTGTGCATAACTTTGCTGTCTTTCACTTTGCCTAAATCGCCGGCTAAGTTGTTAACTAAGTTAGTGCGCTCTTGCTTGCTAAAGCTGCGGTAAAGTACACCCGCTTGAGCAAAGTTTTGCTGCTTTTTAATTGCTGCTTGTTGTACGTAGCCTTTAAGCTCTGTGTTACTTCTGCGTGCAATTGGGTTTTCTGCAACGTTTTCGTGACTTGGTTGGTAGTTCACGTTACTTGTTGTATTACCGTAGTTCATTGCGCCGTCTTGGTTGTAGTTAACCACTTCAACTTTTGCACGGTTAATTGGCAATTGCTGGTGGTTAGCACCTAAGCGGTACATTTGCGTATCGGCGTAAGAGAAAACACGCCCTTGTAAAAGTCTGTCTTCAGATGGCTCAATACCCGGAATTACATTTGCCGGTGCCATAGCAACTTGTTCTGTAGATTGGAAGAAGTTAGTTGGCATACGGTTTAGGGTCATGGTGCCTACTTTAGTTTCTTTAACGTCTAACCACATTTTTGTTGCATCTAATGGGTTGTAGTCAAAGTCATCTAACTGCGACGGATCAAGGGTTTTAATGTATAGATCCCACTTAGGGAAGTTGCCTTTACCAATCTCGCTGTATAGGTCGCGTGTTAAGTGTTGGAAGTCTTTACCTTGCACTTCGTTTACTTCTTTAGCATCAAGGTTGTCTATACCTTGTTGGCTTACCCAGTGAAACTTAACGTATTTAACATCGCCTGACTTATTAATCATTTTGTAAGCATGTACGCCCCAGCCGTCCATTTTACGTAGGCTTGCTGGTGTGCCGTAGTCGCTGTATACCCACGTTAACATGTGAGTAGAACCTGGCTCGTATGAGAAAAAGTCAAAAAAGCGGTTAGGATCTTGAATGTTATCTACCGGTGATGGTTTTAACGAGTGAACCATGTCTGGAAATTTAATCGCATCGCGAATAAAGAATACCGGTAAGTTGTTACCTACTAAATCCCAGTTACCTTGGTCGGTGTAAAACTTAGTAGCAAAACCACGTGGGTCACGTAGTGTTTCTGGGCTACCTTTTGAGTGAATTACTGATGAAAAACGTACAAATACGTCAGTTTCTTTGCCCGCTTCTGCAAACGGTGCAGCAATTGTTAAGTCATCTAATTCTTTAGACGCTACAAACACACCGTGTGCACCTGTACCACGCGCATGCACTACACGCTCAGGAATACGCTCACGTGCAAAACGTTGTAGCTTTTGAATTAGGTGTACGTCTTCAAGTAATACACTTCCGCGCTCACCTGCGGTAATAGAGTTTTGGTTGTCGCCAACAGCTGCGCCGTTGTCTTTAGTAAGGGTAGTTGCGGCACTTGCAGGTAATGCCATTGCTAAAGCTAATGCGCTTAGCGTTAACGTAGATTTATTATTAATCGTGTTTTTTTGAGTATTCATTGTCGACCTCATCTGTATAAAAGTGCCGGCAGTGTTGCTGGCTGTTTAACTGTTAACGAGTGTATTAACAAAAGTGAGTTCGGTAAAATTGATTGTTTAGATTGGAGTAATCACAAATTTAGATTGCTGTTTGCGTGCTGCCTTCTATTTTCTAAATAGCGGTTTTGCAATGTTCGACCTTAGTCGTAATTGCAATTTTGAAATCAATGAAAATACAGACAATTTCATATTTAATGAATAAATATTCACCACTGTGGTGCGTTTTTCACTAACAAGATGTTGACTTATTATAACAATAAAGAGAATATGCTCACTTGCTGGGCTTATGCTCAAGTTAAGGTTGCACCAAACTAGGTGCATAAAAAGGGGCAATATGAATACTAAAATAGAATTAGTTATTTTTGATTGTGATGGCGTTGTTATAGATAGCGAAATATTAAGCGCGCAAGTGTTAATAAACATGCTTGCAGAGATTGGCGTTAATATTGACCGAGCCTATGTACAGCAATATTTTTTGGGCTGTAATTTTAAAACAGTCACCCAAAACTTATTCGATACCTTTAACGTGACCTTAGCTGAGAGCTTTGAAGCCGATTACCGAGAAGCATTATTAAACGAGTTCGAAACTGCATTAATGCCAACTAACGGCATTAAACACGTGCTAGAGCAATTATCTGTACCTTGCTGTATTGCAACAAGCAGTAGCCCTAAACGCACAGCTAAAGCGCTTAATGTGGTTAATTTATCGCAGCACTTTAATAAGGTATTTACCTCAAGTGAGGTAAAAAATGGTAAGCCCGCGCCCGATTTATTTTTACATGCCGCTGAGCAAATGGGCGTGAAGCCACAAAACTGTTTAGTGATTGAAGATTCAAAAGCCGGCGTGTGCGCCGCACTTGCCGCCAATATGCAGGTTTTGCATTACAGCGGGGGTGGGCATATGCAAGATGCAGTGAACTTTGTTCACCAAGCTTACCCAGAGGTAGCGCATTTAACGCATTGGGATGACTTTTATAAGCAGTACCCAGCATTACAAACACAGTAATAGAATATCAACGTTGAGCTTTATTACACTGACAAAGCTTAACGTAAAAATGCATTAATTATTAATTAGTTATAGTAGTAGCATTATAAAAAGGCACGGTGATTTACTCACTATTAATTTAAATAAAAAACACTTATTTAAATTAATAGTTAACCTGAACTTTGGTTAAGAGATTTACAGTGAAAACAAGGCGAAATTACGCGTCAATAGCTAGCCTATTGCAAGTAAATTTAACGTAGTTAGCGCTGGAAATAGCTGCTTGAGATAGATTTATTATCCAGAGTTCAGGTTAGTTAGGGCTGTGCTTAAAACAATAGGAAAATACCATGGCATCAAGTCCACACACACAAACATTTAACGATGTTAACGAAGAGCAATTGCCCGTTGCTAATCATAAGCTTCATGGTTGGAAGCACTTTGCCGGTTTATACGCTGGTGAACACGTTGCTGCAACCGAGTTTGTTATTGGTGCAACCTTTGTTGCATTAGGCGCATCGACCATCGACATTTTATTAGGTTTATTAATTGGTAACCTATTAGCTATGTGTTCGTGGTGGTTAATTACCTCTCCAATTGCGGTAGAAACACGCTTAAGTTTATACAACTACCTAAATAAAATTGCGGGTAACTCAATGACCAAGCTCTATAACTGGGCAAATGTGGTCATATTTAGTGTGATATCCGCCGCCATGATCACGGTATCGGCAACCGCAGTGCGGTTTTTGTTTGATATACCCGCGCAACTCGATTGGTACCCTAACAGCTTAGCATTTGTGGCCATTGTTTTATCGGTTGGCTCTATTGTTGTATTTGTGGCTATGTATGGTTTTTCAACCGTTGCTGATTTTTCTAAAATTTGTGCGCCATGGTTATTTGTTATTTTTATAGCGGGCTCGTTTGCCTTGTTCCCTGAGCTTTCTAATCATGTATTAGGAGTAACCACGCTAACTGGGTTTGATGACTTTATGGCGATAGGGGATTCTTCTATTTGGACCGGTACCACCGCTGATGGCGAAAAAGGTATTGGCTTATTAGAGGTTATTGGTTTTGCATGGGCTGCAAACTCTATTACCCACTTTGGCTTAATTGATATGGCAATTTTTAGATTTGCTAAACGCAAAAGCTACGGTTTGTTTTCAGGCGTAGGTATGTTTTTTGGCCATTACTTAGCATGGATCTCGGCCGGTATTATGGGCGCAGGTGTTGCGGTATTACTTAAAACAACTATTTCATCACTTGACCCAGGTGACGTTGCTTACCACGCATTAGGCTGGACAGGCTTTGTTATTGTAATTATTGCAGGCTGGACTACAGCTAACGCTAACCTTTACCGCGCAGGCCTTGCAGCACAATCTATTTTTGTTGACCAATCGCGCGAGCGCACTACCGCAATTGTCGGTGTTGTAACCGTTATAATTGCGTGTTTCCCGTTTGTATTTTCGCAAATGTTACCGCTTTTAACTTACGCAGGCTTATTAGTAGTACCTGTAGGCGGCATTGTATTTGCCGAGCATGTTTTATTTCCTAAAATTGGTTTAACCCGCTACTGGGCTAAATACAAAAACATTACACGTAGCGTACCAGCCATTGCCTCTTGGGCATTAGCACTAGTGTTTGGCTTTGGTTTAAATGCGATTGATGTAATGTCGTTTTACTACTTATTTATTCCTACTTGGATTTTCACCATTGTTATTTACACGCTACTGGCTAAAAAATACGGCGCAGGTGAAGACTACAGCAAAGAAATTGCAGCAGAAGAGCAAGAGCAGCAAGACATTAAAGAGTACCAAGCAGGACTGGCAGAAAACGTTCAAGCTCCAGTTGTTGATAACTCAATGCTAACCAAAGTGTTAAATGGCGTGTCGACTGTTTCGTTACTTATTATTTTTGGCTTTGCCAGCCAAGTAATGTTTTTTAGTGACAGCATGAGCATTTACGCAGGAAATAAATCTCAGTTTGAAATTGCATGTTTTATTTGCACCATTATTTATTTTGCAACCGCTTACTGGTCGCTATTGCGCCATAAAGCACTCAATACTGCATCTTAATTTAAATTTTTAATATTGTTTTAGTAAGGCCGCACCATGACGCAACACCAGCACACTGACGCTCTTGTTAAAGGGCTAAACCAACAAAGCTTGGCAGATATGCCAAGCCATGTAGATACACCAAACTACGACCGTAGTAAGCTAAAAGCGGGTATAGTTCATATTGGTGTGGGCGGCTTTCACCGTGCTCACCAAGCGGTGTACATTAACGAGCTATTAAAAACGCCAGGTGCTGAACAGTGGGGTATTTGTGGTGTTGGCTTATTAGAAGGTAACCGTGGTCTGCGCGATATTTTAAAGCAACAAGACTACCTTTACACGCTAACGGTAAGACACCCAAACGGGCAAATAGATAACAAAGTTATTGGCTCTATGATTGACTTTTTGTTTGCTCCAGAGGACAAGCAAGCGGTTATTAATAAGCTTGCGCACAGCGATACGCATATTGTGTCGTTAACCATTACCGAAGGCGGCTATAACTTTAACCCAGTAACGGGTGAGTTTGATTACTCAAACCCAGACATTATTAACGACATTAATAACCCGAACGACCCAATTACGGCGTTTGGCTACATTACTGCTGCGTTAAAGCTACGTAAAGAACAAGGCCTTGATGCGTTTACAGTACAGTCGTGCGATAACATTCAGCACAACGGTAATGTAACGCGTAAAATGCTACTTGCCTTTGCGGCCGAGCAAGACAAAGAGCTAAGCGAGTGGATTGCTACTAACGTAACTTTCCCAAATGCAATGGTTGACCGTATTACGCCAGTGTCTAAAAAGAGCGATATTGACTACGTTGTTGATGCGTACGGTGTTAGCGATGAATGGCCAATTACCTGTGAGTCGTTTACTCAATGGGTAATTGAAGACTCATTTTGCTGCGGACGCCCAAATTGGGATAGCGTTGGCGCACAATTTGTAAGTGACGTAACACCTTTTGAGACCATGAAAATACGCTTATTAAATGCAGGCCATTCGGTACTGGGTTTATTAGGCTCTGTACATGGCTACGGCACAATTGACGAAACAGTATCAGATCCTTTATTTGCTAAGTACTTACGTGCGTTTATGGATAGAGAAGTAACGCCTAACCTAGAGAAATTAGAAGGCATTGATCTTGAAATCTACAAAGACACGCTAATTGAGCGCTTTGCTAATCCAAACATTAAAGACAGCTTATCGCGCATTTGTTCAGAAAGCGCAGCTAAGCTACCTAAGTTTTTAATTGCCACTATTAACGAAAATCTAGCCCATGGCCGTGATGTATCACTTGCGACCCTGGTTATTGCTGCATGGTGTTTTTACAGCGATAAAGGCGAAGATGAGCAAGGCAATAAACTTGAAATAATCGATGCAATGCAAAGCGAGTTACATGAAGCCGCGGCTAAAACGGCGACTGATGACCTTGCATTTCTATCGCTAACAAGCTTATTTGGCAATTTAAACACGCAAAGTGCCTTTACGTCTCACTACAAAAACAATGTAGAAGCGTTATACGCACCGGCAAGCAAAATTAAAGCAATTATGAATAACGTGCTTGAGCCTAAAGGTAACTAATAATGAGCATTTTAATTGATTCTAAACAAGGTAAAGACGTAAGCGTAAGTTGCTTTGGCGAAGTACTATGGGATTGTTTTGCAAACGATAAACGCTTAGGCGGCGCGCCGCTTAACATGTGTGTGCGTATTAACTCACTGGGCATTAAAGCCGACATGATAAGCGCTGTAGGTAACGATGAACTGGGTACTGAGCTACTAGGCGAAATTAAAAGCAAAGGCGTAAGCTGCGAATACATTGGCGTTAATAACGACAAAAAAACCAGCACAGTACAAGTTACCTTAGATAAAAGCGGCTCAGCCAGCTACGAAATAGTTGCCGATACAGCGTGGGATAACATTGAGCTTACAGATTCACTTATTGAAAAAGTAAAAGCCAGTGATGTATTTGTATTTGGCAGCCTAATTGGCCGAAGCGAAGCTTCACTTGCTACATTAAACCAATTAGTTGATGTAGCTAACTTTAAAGTGTTTGACGTAAATTTACGTGCGCCACACTACACGTTAGACACATTAGTAGATTTAATGAATAAAGCCGACTTCATCAAATTAAACGATGAAGAGCTTTATGAAATTGCCAAAGCAATGGGCTGTAAGTTCCATTCACTTGAGCAAAACTTAGCGTTTATTGCACAGCAAACTAACACCGAATACTTATGTGTAACTAAAGGCAGCCACGGTGCACTACTAACCATAAAAGGCGAAAATTACTATAACTCAGGTTATTTAATTAGCGTTGTGGATACAGTAGGCGCGGGGGATTCGTTTTTAGGGTCGTTAATTTATCAGCTTTGTAGTAGCGATTGTGCACAACATGCTGTTGATTTTGCGTGTGCAGTAGGTGCTATGGTGGCCGAAAGTGCCGGTGCTACACCTACACTTACTCATGAACAAATTAACGAGTTTATGAGCCCAGCGTAACGTAAAAAATCACAGTTACACCCAATCATTGTGTGTGTAAGCGGTTTTACTTTTATAGTAAAGCCGCTTTTTTTTGCTTTAATTTTTATTAATAAAGCCGTTTAAATTAAGTGTTGAGCAAGGTGCATAAAAAGTAACTCAAATAGGGTCTGTTGACCTTTGCAGTTTGAAATTTGTTCAAACTAGGGGCGGTTTAATCGCGGCGCGAGGTTTGTAACCTAGTGGGCTCGATAACTGCTCCTGCGTTATCCTAATGACTTACATCCATGTAAGAATAAGTCAAAACCGAGCAAAGCTTCCGCGTCCAGCTCACGCCCCTTACTTACATCCATGTAGGCAACAAAGAGTAAATCGCCCCTAGGCTGAACCCGAAGGGCAGCGCCTGTTTGGCATTAATGCTGCGTTATCGCCTACTTATGGGGAATAACCACACCACATAGGCTCTGCCTTGCCTAAATACCAAACAGGCTGCTGCAAATTTAACCTTGAAAGGTCTACAGACCCTTGTGTATTAGCTATTCGTCTTATAGCGGGGGGATTAATACTTTGTTAATGTTCGTCGATTATTCATGGATTGAAAGGCGGGGCGGCGATTAGGCGCTCTATACTCCAAATACAAAAAGAGAAACGTGCTTTATGATCATCTTTTTTATCTGCATAACAATCTTAATACTGGGATATAAGTTTTATAGCCCGTTTGTTGAAAAACAAGCAGGTATGGATACAACAGTTGATACACCACAAAAACGCTTTAGCGAAGGTGTTGACTATGTAGCCATTCACCCTGTGCGTGCATTTTTAATTCAATTTTTAAATATTGCGGGTGTAGGCCCTATATTTGGCCCAATTTTGGGTGCGCTTTACGGACCGGTAGCACTTGTGTGGATTGTGCTTGGTAACGTATTAGGCGGTGCAGTACACGACTTCTTCTCGGGTGTGATGAGCATTAAAGAAGATGGCAAAAGCTTACCAGAAATAGCAGGGCACTATTACAACGTTGTGTTTAAAGGCTTTATGCTGATATTTACAGCCATGCTACTGTTTTTTGTGGGCGTTGTATTTATTATGAGCCCAGCAGGCTTATTAAGTAACTTAGATGTATTTGAAGGCACTTTTTTTGCTAATAATACTTTTTGGGTTTTGGCTATTTTAGCGTACTACTTTTTAGCAACGCTGCTACCTATTGATAAAATTATTACTAAGTTTTACCCGCTATTTGGCTTATTAATGATTGTAATGACTACATTAATAGCCGGTGCGTTATTACTAGATGCACCACACTTACCAGTTGCAGGCGACTTTTTAGCCTACTTTGAAGCCGACCACGCGCATGACTTTTTAGAGCCAAACCCTGATGGCCTGCCAACCTGGCCGTTACTGTTTATTACCATTACCTGTGGTGCTATTAGTGGCTTTCACTCTACCCAAGCGCCTATTATTGCCCGCTGTTTAACAAACGAAAAATACGTACGCCCAGTATATTACGGCGCAATGATGTGTGAAGGCATTGTAGGTTGTGTATGGGCACTTGCGGGTATTGCTGCATTCCCAGAAGGCTACGCTGGCTTAAAAGCATTGCTTGATCAAGGTGGCCCAGGTTTAGTGGTCAACCATGTAGCAAATAGCTACTTAGGCGTAATGGGCGGTATTATGGCCATTATTGCTGTTGCGGTGTTCCCTATTACCTCTGGCGATACGGCGTTCCGTTCACTGCGTTTAACCGTGGTTGATGCGTTTAATATTCCGCAAAGCTTACGTAATCGCTTATTACTGGCAGTGCCAATTTTAACGATTGCCTTTTTTATGACTAAATTAGATTTCTCGGTTATTTGGCGCTATTTTGCATTTTCAAACATGCTGCTTTCAACCAGTGTATTATGGCTTGCAACTAAGTACTTATTTGATAGACGTGCATTCCACTGGATCACCAGCATACCTGCCGTTATCGCTACTGGCGTAACACTTTCGTACATTATGACTGCTGCTATTGGCTTTAATTTATCGGCCGACTTAGGTAAACCAATTGGTGCCGCTGTGGTTGTTATTGGCTTAGTAGGTTTAGTGTTTGTACATTCTAAGCATAAAAAGCTAGATGTAGCGTAAAGCGTTAAAAATTAAATAAGCGAGCTTAATAAGCTCGCTTTTTTTATGCATAAAATTTACTCTCACACTATGCAATTTTAAAGGTAATAAAATGAAAATAGCCGCCGATTTTACCCAGAGAGTCGTTGTTCATAGTGAGCAACTTAATTGGAACCCTTCGCCAATGGCGGGCGTTGATAGGCGCCCACTTGATAGAGTAGGCGCAGAAGTAGCCCGTGCTACAAGCATTGTACGTTATGCACCAGGGAGCGAGTTTTCGCCTCATGTGCATACAGGCGGCGAAGAGTTTTTTGTACTAGAAGGGGTATTTCAAGATGAGCATGGCGATTTTCCACAAGGCTCTTATATTCGTAACCCACCGCAATCAAAGCACAAACCAGGCTCTGATGAAGGCTGCATAATATTTGTAAAGCTTTGGCAATTTCAGCCTCAAGATAGAACCCACGTACGCTTACAAACACAGCATATGGGCAGCGTGCAACACGACACATTTAAAGGCCTTGCCATAACCCCACTTTATAAAGATGACTTTGAAGATGTGAGCTTATTGCATTTTGAGGCAGACGCTAACATGCAAATTAGCGCAAGCGAGGGGGCTGAGTTACTCGTGCTTGAAGGCGAAATAAGTGAGCAATCAGACGTATTAGTAAAACACAGTTGGTTAAGGCTGCCTATTAATAGTGAACTTAATATAACCGCAGGTAAGCAAGGTGCAAAAGTGTGGCTTAAATTAGGGCACTTAACAGATGTAGATAAGCAAATAGAGCGCGTACAAAACGCTTAGCAAATAGCATTATTTAGCAGTATTGTTTGATTTAGTTCAGTACTAATTAACTTAATACGGTGTAGTTTTATAGTTTAACTCAGTAAGTGATGGGTATTTTTGGGGTTTTTATTTTTTAAAGGGAATAATTTCACTTTATAGGCTTTAATTAACTCCAACTTTCGTTATAAAACCCACTCACACAGGCTGTAAATAACACAAGCGCACCCGATTAAGGAGAGCAGCATGGTACACACAACACATGGTTTATCTATTGGTATTGAACGCGCAGGCCGAGAATTTTTTTTAAAACTAAAAGCAGTAGGAACGCTAACCCACGACGACTATAAAGTCATTACCCCCATGATTGACTCAGCGCTTGGCGAGGTTAAACACCCTATAGCAAACGTGCTTATTGATGCCAGCGAGCTAGAAGGCTGGGAGCTTCGCGCCGCGTGGGATGATTTAAAGCTTGGCGTAAGGCATTCAAAAGAATTTAATAAAATTGCTATTTATGGCAATCAAGAGTGGCAAGCCCGCATGGCTAAAATAGGCAACTGGTTTATTTCAGGCGAGGTGCAATACTACGAAAACGCCACCGCCGCCATCGATTGGCTAGATGAATAGCTTGATTGATAAAGTTTAAGTTAAAGCACTCTTATAGAGTGCTTTTTTATATAGGAGCGTTAATAAGTTTTTGAATTTGCTTTATTTTAATTGTTAATGTTGCTTAATTAAAATACACTCCTTAGTACTAATAAAACTATACATTATAATAACAATGAAACACGTACTTGCCCTTTTTGTATTACTCATATTTTCTACATCAATACATGCAAAAGACAACTCCATATTTACGCCCGTGAGCGATTTATTTTTAGCTGTTTCTAACTTTGATCACGCAAAAATGCGCGCGGCTGTTGACGATTCATTCTTGCTTTTAGAGCACGGTGAAGTGTGGACTATTGATGACTTTGTAAACGTTGTTAAACCCGCTGATTACATAAGAACTAATTATTTTAGTGTTATAAATTCGCGTGTAGAAGGAAATGTTGCGTTTATTAATTACTGGAATAAAGCCAACTTTAAAAACGCCGATAAAAGCGGTGATATTTATTGGTTAGAAAGCGTGGTTGTATCAAAAGTGGGTGACAAATGGCTATTATCGCAAATGCACTCAACCCGTTTACCACAAGGTGAAACACCTAAAGGCGTTACTTTTATTAAGCAATAATTATAAATTAGGTTAAGCCCCGCTATTTGGGGCTTTAACTGTTTATATTACATCAGCTAGCACTGGTAATGCCGGAAAAGCGCCTTTAGCTAAACAGGCCTTAGAGCCACACTGAAGGGCAAAGTGCAGGGCGTTTTTTATGCTGGTTTCATCATTTAGTCTATCTGCCAGCACTAAATTACTCCCTAAGTTATTTAAATAGTATAAAACTCCCGCTATAAAAGCATCGCCCGCGCTTGTTGTATCTACTGCGTTTATTTTTGGTGCCGATTCGTTAAGTATAAATGCGCGGTGGTAAACCGTAGCAGGCTCAGGCCCGTCGGTTAAAAACACCAGTTTAACTCCGGTATTTAATAGCATTTGAATGTAATCTTCGCCCGTTGTTTCGCTATGCTTTGCTAAAAAATTAAGTTCATCACGCGAAAGTTTAACTATGTCGCAATAAGCGAAGCAGGCCTTTACATTGCTGGCTATATCATGGGTGTTTTCCCACAAGCTGTAGCGTAAATTCACATCAAAACTAACGAGCTTATTATGTGTTTTAGCAAGTTCTAGCGCTTTAACCGTTGTGCTAGCTATGGCTGGATCGGTTAGGGTGTTTGAGCAAAAGTGCAGGGTGCTTATGCTTTGCCAATTTATTTGCGCTAAATGCGCTTGGGTTAAAAGTACATCGGCTGTGTTATGGCGATAAAAGCCAAAACTGCGCTCGCCTGTTTCATCAAGGCTTACTATTACCATGGCGGTTTGTGAGCCAGCAATGGTAAATAAATAGTCTGTATTTACATTGTATTGCGCCAGTGCATTACTTAATTGATTGGCAAAATGATCGTCACCTTTACCACCACAAAATGCAGCCTCACCGCCAAGTTTTGCATAGCCAACAGCAACATTAGCAGGTGCACCACCAGGGATGGGTAAGTACGCTGAGTTATGAGCATCTTGTGGCAGCATATCAATTAAAAGCTCGCCTAAGCACAGGAGTTTGGTCATTTGGAATATCCTAAAAAGCCTAGCAAGGCTAGGCTAAAAACATGAAGGGTGTTATTTATTCATACTTTAAAAGGCGCTACAGCGATGACTCACTGCAGCGCAATACACACATTTAGTTAAAAGCGTATTTTAAAGTAACCGACGTAGTGCGGCCGTTAATAGTACGGGCACGAATAATGTCGTTTTCTGGTACTGAGCCTTCTTCGGCTTCTGTAATACCTACTGTATCGAATAGGTTGTTTACATTAAGCGCAAGGTTTAAGTTTTCTGATAAGTCGTAGCTTACAAACGCATTTACTTGCGTGTAGCCGTCAAACTTAAGGTCGTTGTTATCTTGTGCGTAAGCATCGGTTGTACCAATAAAGCTTACACCTGCCGCGCCTTTATCGTAGCTGTAACGCGCCATTAATGAGTAAATTAAATCCGCTTGGCGACGTGGTGTGTTACCTACAACTTCAGGAGTTAGCGCATCTTTTGCAATTTCAGCATCGGTCCAAGTAAAGTTACCTCTAAAGTCCCATGCATCCATAAAGTAAGTTGATTCAACCTCAATCCCTTTTGCTTCGTATTCACGGTCGAAAAAGGTTTGCGATGTTGCTTCAAAGTTTTGCTCTTCTGTTTCTGCGTAAAAGGCTGTTGCAAATACCGAGAACGAATCAAAACGTTTTTTCACACCAATCTCAAATTGGTTTACTTCATCTACTGCATCTTCATCAGCTACGCTTCCGTCGCTGCGTACTTTACCAAATAATAAACGGTCTGCATTTGCGCGCCCGCCTTTACTAATACGTGCAAACGTAGCTAGGCTTGGGTCAATTTGGTAGTTAGCACCTACAGAATAAGACGAGTAGCTCCAGTCGTAATTTACTGGGCTTGCATTAGCTATATCAATACCTGCTACGTTTTGCTCAGGAATAGAAATAGTACCGTCGCGGTTCATATCTACTGTTGAAGTTACGGCACCTGCGTAGTTACCGCGTGCTTCACCGCTGTCATAGCGGGCACTTGCATCAATGCTTACATCACCAAGTTTTGTTGAAAACGCAACATACGGTGCGCGAGTGTCGTACTCGGTGTCGTAATCGCGCTGACAACAGTTACCCCAATAAGGCGTGCCGTATGCATATAAACCATTTTCTGAATACTCAGTGCCATCGGCTGCGGTTACATTTAAAAGTGCCGCATTGTCGCCTTTAAGCTCCATTAAGTACGAGTTCCATAACCACGACATAGCAATGTTTTGCGTTGAGGCAAAGTAACCAAAGGTTAGGCTAGTGTCATCGCTAAACGATTTAGTTAGTTTAAAATCATTAACAATAGAGCCAAAGTCGTTAAGCGTTACATCAAAAGTGTGAATACGCATGGCAAGTTCATCATTAAATGCTTCGCCTGTGTTTGCGTTACTCAGTGTTGCGCCTACACCGCCAATACTTTGTGCAATTGACGATGCGCTGCCAACCTCAGCAGGAATAAGCGAGTTAAAGTTGCCGCTAATTGACGATTTACGAAAACGGTTTTCGATACGCCAATCGTTATCTAAATCAAATACAGCTTCAAAACCTACCGCATCCACTTTAGGGTTCATGCCGTCGCGTAAATCGCCACTGCTAATTTGGTTTTCACCGTTTAAACGAACAGTTTTAGTAAATAACGCAGAATGCGGTGTATCTGATTGTGCATCAAACCCGGCAATAGAATCACCATTTGAGTACATTGGCATAGGTAAGTAACCTACGCTTTTGTCGTCTAAGTGTTTGTAGTAAAGGCGTACGTAGCCGTTTTCAAAATCTTTAGTAAGGTTAGCTTTAATTTGGCCACCTTTATTTGATGTGTAGCCTGTTTCGCGCGGGCCTTCGCCTTGGCGTACAAAGCCACCTACATGAAAACGCACGCTGTCGGTTAAATAGGTGCCGTATTCAAAGTCGGTGCGTACACTGTCGTAATCTAGGCCAACAGTAGTAGATACGCTACCCGATTCGTTTTCGCCGTTTTTAGAAATAAAGTTAATTATGCCGCCAGGTGCATTACTGGCTGATGTAGAGGCTGAGCCACCGCGAATTGATTCGATTGTTTGCACTGTGTTATCAAGGCGCATAAAAATATCGGCGTTACCAAAGGCAACATCACCAAACTGCATTACAGGCAGACCATCTTCTTGCAGTTGTAAAAACTTAGCGCCACCCGATGCTACAGGTAAGCCACGCACTGCAATATTTGCATTACCTTCACCGCCTGTTGATTCAGCGCGAACACCCGGAATAATTCTAAATGCTTCAGCCGTTGAGCGTGGCGTTGATACCTCAACTTGCTCAAGCGATAAACTGCTTACTGATGAGCTCGATGCCATAATAGTTGTGCGGCGAGGTACACCGGTAACAACAATTGTTTCAAGCCCTTGCTTAGCTTGCACTTTGGTTTCTTGCTCGTCTTGTGCATGAACGCCTTGACTTACTGCAAGTGCTAAGGCACTGATTAAATATAAAGGTGTGTGGTGTGTTGTCATGTTAACGCCTCATTGTGTTGTGTGAGTTTGTTATTTTTACTTAATCGATTAAGTAAAAATAACAAAGTTTTTACAATATGCAAATTATTTTTGTGTGTAATTTGCACTTTTTTTGTTTTTATATTGATTTTAAAGGTATTTTTATTCTGGCTTGAGCAGCCATTTATGCATTTTTAGTTAATGCTTTTGCCGCAGGGTCGCGGTAAAAGTTATACAGCATGGCTAAAAATAAGATCACAGCAAAGCCGGTAGCTAAGTAAAAACCGTAGCGTACGTGGCCAAAGTAATCACTTATCATGCCCATAAATAAAGGCGCAAGTGCGGCCGAAAGCGCGGTAAAGAATAAAATAACACCCGCTACTGCACCATGTTGTGCAACAGGAAAGCACGATATACCTTTAGAGTTTAAAGTAGGGTAAACCATCGACATAAATAAACCCGAAAGCGGAAGCAAGCCTACCGCCCAATCAACACCGCCTACCAAAGTGCCTACATAACACAGCGCGATGCCTAAACTTAAATAAGCCATGACCCCTTGCCAGCTAAAGTGATTTAAAAGCCATACAGCAATAAAGCGCCCAGCAGCACGTAATACAAAAAATAGTGTAAGTGCGTAGGTTGCAAGTAAAGGCCACGAGCCTGTGTAATCTTTTAAAAGTGTTGGCATCCACACGTAAATAGCAACCTCGGTAGCCACATATAATGCAATAGCCAACGAAAAACCAAGTGCGTACGGGTTTTTAATCATTTTCATGGTGGTGGCAAGTGAAGCGGGCTTTTCTGTGCTTTTAACAACACTAGGGTAGTCGGCGCGCCATGCCATTAACGCTAAAATTAAACACATAACGCCGGCAATAATGTACAGGTAAGTCCAGCTCACGTTTTGAGTAAGCAGTACGCCTACCAGCGCAGGGCCAACGATGGCACCAATACCAAAAAAGCCTTCTACTTTGTTCATGGTTTTAGTGTGCTCTGCGTTACTTGCAGATATATCGCCAAGTAGCGCTAGTGCGCCGGTTTTAAATAAACCAATGGCAAGCCCTATACAGCACAGCAAAATTAAAAACACCGAAAAGCTATTGCTAAAGGCAAACAAAAAGCAGCTGAGCGAAAAAATAAGTAAGCCCAGCATTATGGTTTGTTTACGGCCTAGGCTGTCGGCTAAGAAGCCTAAAAACAAGCCACTAAAGGCAATGAGTGCCATAGGTGCATAATGAAAAGCACTGGCTTGGGTCATACTTAAACCAAACTCTGTGATTAGTTCAGGGATGATCATACCTACTGCATCTGAGGTCATCGCAAACATAAAAAACATCATGTAAGTGAGTATTCGTATGCGCTGCATTGGGTCGCTTTGCGAGTGTGTGTGTAAATTCGTCATGTGATTTTTCCTCGTTGTGGCTCAAGTTATAGTAATAACTCAATCACTTACTCTAGTTAGTATTACCTTTGCCACAACTTTTGTATGTAAAATATTTAAAAATTACTTGTAAAATTGTACGTGCTAGTTAAAGATATATCTTAATCGATTAAGTTTCAACTTGGTAATCACACATGATGAAGAATAAAGTTCAATTGATCACATATGCTGATCGAATCACAGGGCAAGATATAAACGCACTTACTACGCTTTTAAATGGCCAACTTAAGGGCGTTTTTGGTGGTGTGCACCTTTTACCTTTTTATAATCCTATTGATGGAAGCGATGCGGGCTTTGACCCGATTGATCACAGCGAAGTAGATTCTCGCATTGGTACATGGGCTGATATTCAAGCACTGGGTGAAAACCATGATCTAATGGCTGATTTAATCGTTAACCATGTTTCAGCGCAGTCTTATCAGTTTCAAGATGTGCTAGCTAAAGGCAAGCAATCAGAATTTTGGGATTTGTTTTTAACAAAAGAAGACGTTTTTCCAAATGGTATGAGCGAAGCTGAGCAACAAGCCATTTATCGCCCGCGCCCCGGTAGCTGTTTTACGCCAATGCAGTGTGGCGATGGTCAAACGTATGACTTTTGGACCACGTTTACCGATAACCAAATTGATATAAACGTAAAAGTTGAAGCGGGTATAGCGTATTTAAATAACGTATTAACTAAGTTTTCTGAAAATAATGTAAATATTATTCGTTTAGATGCAGCGGGTTACGCAATTAAACAAGCCGGTACTAACTGTTTTATGCTAGACGAAACCTTTGGCTACCTAGATAACTTGTCAAAGCAAGCAAACGAGCTTGGCATGGAAACCATTGCTGAAATTCATAGCCACTACCAAACACAAGTAGAAGTAGCAAAGCGTGTAAACATGGTTTACGACTTTGCATTACCGCCGCTTATTTTACATAGCTTATTTAATAACGATGTAGATGCATTACTTAAATGGTTACAAATTTCACCACGCAACTGTTTAACGGTACTTGATACACACGACGGCATAGGCATTATTGATGCTGGCCCAATGGGCGACAAGCCAGGGCTATTAAATGCACAGCAAATAGATACCCTTGTAGAAACCATGCATGCCAACAGTAACAACCAAAGCCGCCAAGCTACAGGTGCTGCTGCCAGTAACGTTGATTTATACCAAGTAAATTGCACGTATTACAATGCATTAGGCGCTAACGATTTAGATTATTTGATTTCGCGTGCCATACAGTTTTTTGCCCCCGGTGTGCCGCAAGTGTACTACGGTGGTTTATTTGCCTGCGAAAACGATATGGATTTACTTGCGCGTACCAATGTGGGCCGTGATATTAACCGTCCGTATTTAAATAGTGAAACAATTGAGCACGCACTCAATAAACCTGTAGTAAAAGGTTTAATAGAGCTCATTAAATTACGTAATGAACACCCCGCTTTTGCAGGAGAGTTTAGTGCTCACGGTACACAGGGAATATGTTGTTTAACGTGGCAACTTGAAGATAAGTCTATTGCATTAAGTGTTAATTTTAAAACGCGAGATGCACTTATTACCCAAGTAAATGGTGATGAAGAAACAACGATAAGTTTAAACGCATTGTTAGCCTAACAGGCTATTAAAACATAAAAGCCAAGCTCTTGAGCTTGGCTTTTGTTTACCCAGTCCTTTTTAACATAACCTATTAACCACTTGCGCCAATATCTAGCTCGTAACTTACATCACATATTTTTTCTTCTTTAGATATAAATAGTTCGGCGGCCATTACGCCTTTTTCTTGGCTGTTTTGATGAATAGTGGTTAGGCGCGGCACAAAACGAGCGGCTTCGTCTATTCCATCAAAGCCGACAATACGCAGTCCTTCACCTATTTTTATGCCTTGTTTTATCGCTTCTCGCATGGCGGCAAGGGCAATTAAATCACTCATACAAATTATAACGTTAGGGCGAGGGGAGGCACTCAACACCTCTTTAGCGGCAATGTTAGCAAAACGCTCGCTGCTCTCAGGTATATTCCAAATGCGGTCATCAGCTACGGTTATATTTGCCTCATTTAAAGCACGTTGATAACCCCGTAAACGTTGGTGCGAAATAGATTGCCCTGTTTCAAATTCGTGATGCTCATATACGCGGCACAATACGTTTTCATCAAGTAATCTTAAGCCTAAAATAGCGACTTTGTCGCTTTGATTTTTTAAAACATGCTTGGCTATTTCGTAACTTGCTTGCTCGTTATTAATATTTACTGAGGCATTGCGGGCTATATCAAAATCAATAGTTACCACATGTTTAGAGACCGTTTTTAACTGCTCTACTAATGCGTGATTTCGAGGGCGGCCATAACAAATAAAGCCATCAACAAAGTCGACCACACTGTTAAGGTTATCGCTATTACCAGAAAACAATAAAACATTAATGCCGTTTTTTTCAAGCACCGAGGTTACACCCCGCATAAAGCTGCTGGCCACAGGGTCCGACACCATATATTCCACGCTATCTGGCAGCACTAACGCCACAATGTTAAATGTACCACTGCGAAGCGATTGCGCGGCTTTATTGGGCCCGTAATAGCCCAAGGTTTTGCACGCTGCAAGAATATCGTCTCGGCGTTTAGCCGATAGCTGATCAGGGCGGTTAAACGCATTAGAGACTGTTGCGTTAGATACACCTAACTCTTTAGCAATACTTTTTAGGGTCCAGCGGGTTTGCTTACTCATACCAATTCTTTACTCAATACTCATGTTAATAAACTAACATATTCAGGGCGTTAGCAAAGTAAAAAATAAGGTTTTACCCTTAATGCCGGCACTCTTTAGGCGCAATACCAAAGGTTTGTTTAAATACACGACTAAAGTGGCTCGCGCTATTAAACCCAACATCAAAGCAGACTTGGCTAATTGCATGGCCTTGCAGTAATTGATTGCGCGCTTTTTTAAGTCTTAATTGTTGCTGCCAAAGGGCTGGGGTAGTGCCAAATGCCAGTTTAAACTGCTGATAAAACTTACTACGGCTCATGCAGGCTATTTTACACAAGGTATTTATGTCGAGCGTTTCGTTTAAGTGCTCTTCAATATAAAGCAGTGCATCGCTTATTTTTGTTTTAAGGCGTGGTTTATCGCTATTAGCGAGTAATAAGTCGCGACTTTGTTGTTGTAGCAACCGGGTGATCAATTCGTTTAACGACAAGTCAATTAAGTAATGTCGCTGTGCGCCTTGTTCGCTAAATAAATGTACCATGCGCTCTAATAATTGCTGTGTTTGACTATTATGTTGGCTGTGTACCAATTGTGGAACATACTCGAATAAGTCGCCATCGTGTGCAAAGCTTTGCTGCATGTTAAGCGCATTTGCCACAGCGTTTATTTTATCTTTGCTTATTTCAATTGCTAAACAAGTGGTTGGGGCGTGCATTGATGCCTGTGGAAAATCAATTAATACACCTTGCTCTGGCGCTAATACAAACGACTCGTGGGGTAAAAATGCTTTATGGTATTGGCTACTTTCTACGTGCATTACTTTTTTACCGCTGAGCATGGCACAAAACAGTAACTCCTTTGAATGCAGTGCCACCTTTTGTGCGCGTTGGTACGTGTCGTAAATGCTCAACTCGCTGTTATCTGCTGCAAATGTCACTTTATTTTCTATTAAAACATCAAGTTGTTGGCGTTTTTTGTTTAACTGAGATGTGTGCATATCAATCCTTTAAATTTTTATTAGTGTGGACTCACAGACAACTTTTGTGGACAGCTAATCAAGTTTTTAGGTGCTCGTTAGGCTAATGTCAAACAACACTGATTAAATATAAAGCATTTTGTTTTATATAAATGTTCGACCTTTAGCTAACAACAATAAAGAGAGCACACACATGATATACGCAAATCCAGGTAGCGATGGCGCACTCGTAAACTTTAAACAACAATACGGTAATTACATTGGCGGAGAGTGGGTAAAACCTGTAAACGGCCAATACTTTGATAATATAAGCCCAGTAAATGGTAAGGTATTTTGCCAAATACCTCGCTCCGACAAAGATGATATAAACCTAGCACTCGACAAAGCGCATGCAGTGCGAGAGCAGTGGGGCACAACCTCGGTGACCGAGCGCAGTAATATACTGCTAAAAATAGCCGACCGAATTGAGCAAAACCTAGAGCTACTAGCTGTTGCCGAAACATGGGATAACGGTAAAGCCATTCGCGAAACACTCGCGGCTGATATTCCGCTCGCGGCCGATCATTTTCGCTACTTTGCGGGGTGCCTGCGCTCGCAAGATGGCAGTATTGGCGAAATTGACGAAACCACGGTGGCGTATCATTTTCACGAACCGTTAGGTGTGGTTGGGCAAATTATCCCGTGGAACTTCCCTATTTTAATGGCCGCATGGAAACTTGCACCCGCACTTGCTGCAGGTAACTGTGTGGTACTAAAACCAGCTGAGCAAACACCGGCCTCTATTTTAGTTTTAATGGACATTATTGGTGACTTACTGCCTGCAGGCGTGCTCAATATTGTAAATGGGTTTGGTAAAGAAGCAGGCGAAGCACTGGCCACAAGCAAACGCATTGCTAAAATTGCATTTACAGGCTCTACACCTGTTGGCTCACATATTTTAAAATGTGCTGCTGAAAACATTATTCCCTCAACGGTAGAGCTTGGCGGTAAATCGCCCAATATATTTTTTAATGATGTAATGGAAAAAGACGACGCGTTTTTATCAAAAGCCATAGAAGGCGCCGTACTTGCTTACTTTAACCAAGGTGAAGTATGTACCTGTCCATCAAGATTGTTTATTCAAGAAGATATATACGAGCAGTTTATTGAGCGCATACTCGAGCGCACTCAACAAATTAAACGTGGCAATCCACTCGATAGCGAAACCATGGTGGGCGCTCAAGCTTCAAAAGCACAGTTTGATAAAATACTTAGTTACATAGACATAGGTAAAAAAGAAGGCGCTGAAGTACTCACCGGCGGAAACGTAGAGCAGCTAAATGACGATTTAAATGGTGGTTATTACATACAACCTACACTGCTTAAAGGTACAAACGACATGCGTGTGTTCCAAGAAGAAATTTTTGGCCCTGTTATTTCTATGTCGACCTTTAAAGATGAAGCTGAAGCACTCGAACTTGCCAACAGCTCAGAATTTGGCTTAGGCGCAGGGGTGTGGAGCCGAAACATGAACCGTGCTTATACCATGGGGCGCAAAATTGAAGCTGGCCGAGTGTGGACCAACTGTTACCACATGTACCCAGCACATGCTGCATTTGGTGGGTATAAAAAATCAGGAATAGGGCGTGAAACACACAAACTAGCACTCGATCACTATCAACAAACTAAAAATTTATTAGTGAGCTATAGCGAAGATCCACTCGGCTTTTTTTAATAAAACAGCTAAAACTTAAACACAACAACCATTAAGTAATGAGGGCGCTGCATATTTGCAGCGCTTTTTATTCACAGTACTCACAACACTATTTTAAGCGTGTTGTAATATATAAGTACAATACCAGCCGCGTTTAAAGCGTTAAAACCTAAGCGCGTTAAATAGGCCATTACCTGCGTCAAAAAACGATTTTACAATATTAATTTTTTATAAAAGTTGCTCTAAAAATGTGCAGTGATTTATGCATTGTCGGATATGACTGATCTCCCCCATTTAGGTGTATTACAGCATTAACGGAGATTTCTTTGTAGTTAACTAGTTGTTTACAGGTGGTTATTTGCTAGCTAAGATAAATGCATCGTAATATAGGGACATTTGTCGGTTTATAAAACGACAAATGTCGTAGACAAAGTTGTTATGCGTTCGGCAGATCTTACAGTAAGGATGTAACTTGAAAATTAGACACTTAGAAGAATTTGATCATAAAGATCTTCATAATATTTATAGCTTTACGGAAGTAATGGCAAATACATCACAACTTCCTTTTTTGAGCTCTTCGCAAGTTTCAAATCTCTTTTCAGCATCAAATCAATACACGTTAGTTGCAGAAGTTAATGGTAAAGTGGTTGGACACGTGACGCTATTCCTAACGGATAAAGTTCGGGATAAGCATACTGCTTCTATTGCCATCGCTGTTCATCCTGAAAGTCACGGACAAGGTGTCGGAAAAGCCTTGATGCATGAAGCAATCAATCAAGCTGATAATTGGCTTAATTTAATTCGTGTTGAATTAGAGGTTCATGCTGATAATCTTTCAGCCAAAGCTCTGTATGAAAAGGTAGGCTTTGAAACTGAGGGCATTAAGCGTTTGAGTACATTCAAAAGTGGACGGTATATAGATATGGTTATCATGTCCAGAATCAGCCCTGCACATGGAATGAACGCATAACAAAGCGTTTAAGGCAGATTCGCAACGCATGGCATTCTTGGTTCAAATTGAGTTTTGTGTTTACGGTGTAATGGTTTAGGTTAGTCGTAGGCGTCGCTCACTACTTAACGCGGCGTTCTACTCTTCAATTAGGCGAGCACTGATGAAATTAGAGAGCATATCAAATAGTCAGATGTCAGATTCGATCTTCCCTTAAGGCTTGTGCTGCGTTAGACATTGAGCTTTGTGATGATGAGTATCTTCGCTGCTTCACATTTAGTCCAGATTGGTGTGAGGGGATTCAGGTCGCTACTTATGACAATACAATGGCGGTGGCGACGATTTAGTTATCGTATTTTCAGATGAGTCCATTTTAATAAAAGGTTTCGACCATGAGTCAGAAGTAAGCCCACATGCTCAGGATGAGTATGGCGTATGGCCGGGAATGTACGATGGGGCACCAGAAAAACTATTGTCCATTTTGGATGATGAGGCCTTTGAAAAAGAGGATGTTACTTTTTGTTATTGGAGAGAAGGCGAAACTGGCAAGTGGATGCAAGGCCCAGTTAAATTCAATGATGAAGAAGATGATGGCTCAAGTTGGCTTCTACCTTCTATAAAAATCACCCCATTAGAATATATAAAATGGGGCAAAGAGTATTACGAAGAGGACTTTAATAGAGTTTCAGTTCAACGAATCCATGACGTATTTAAAGAGTATGAGTAGAACAAGGCGCAGCAAGCCGACCTCCGGAAACTGTCACCTTTTGTGCGAAGCGTTAGGTGCTTCTGAGAAATCAATGGCCAAATCAGAGATAAGACAGTTCTTAAAAGAGATCCGCACTAAATTTCCTGACGTTGTGCCTCTCATGGAAAAACATGAAAAATGGGCACTCACATTCCTAATGGAAGAGTTCGCAAATTTGACAACCATTTTGTTTAACCAAGGTAATTTAGAAGAAGCATTAGAACAGTTGCAGTACATGAGCGAAAAACTAGATACTGCAACCAAAGCAGAATTCGAATACATAGATGTATATTATACAGAGCACTTATTCTGGAAAGGTACAAAAGAAGGTATTGAGCGTGGCTGGCCTCTCGTGCCAGGTAATCTCAAAAAACTATACTTGGGCTTTCATGGTAAAGCCCCAAGGGAAGTGGTTTAAATATGCACGCACCTAACAACCTAATCAACACACTCACTTCGTTCGCTGGGATGCATACACATGGGCAGCGTCGCTTCGAACCAAATTATAGCCCATGTGTTTGCGCCCCTAAGCAAGGTGCTATGAGGTGCTCTAGATAGTATGCAGAATATAAATCCATGGCTTTGGTCAGCTTTTGTTTTGTCTCTTTCAGGAATCTTTTTTAGATGGGTGTTTGGTAATACGTTTGTGGGCTTTTTTCTTGCCGTATTGCTAGCTTTAGCGATAGTGCCTTTAGTTAAAAAAATTCAGAGAAAGAATTAACAAAACTCCCATCTTAAACTTTGCACTTTTTGATGCCCAGATTCTAATAGGCTAAATAAAGTGGGTCCCATCATAATTTGTTAGGGCCCATCATAATTTGATGCCCTGACATAAATTAAAAACCATCTGTAAAGAGACCCATTAATAAAAGATAAATCCTGAATCTGTATGGCAGATTTAGTTGCACAGTGTTGTTTGTTTTATTAAGGTGACTGCCTAGTTTGTGTGATTCAGGTGGCTGTTTAGTTTATATGATTATTAGTATATTCAGCACCTTAAGTAGAGGGAAATATGTTTTTTGAATCGTGGAGTGAAATAGCGCGCATTGTTACTACAACCTTGATTATTTATCCCTTTTTAATCCTAGCGACGCATTTATTGGGTAAACGCTCATTTGCTAAAATGAATAACTTTGACTGGATAATCACCGTTGCGGCAGGCTCCATCTTAGGTTCTGCTATCTTATTGAAAGACGTGGTTATAGTTGAGGTTTTAGTCGCGGTAAGCCTGCTCCTCTTTTTACAATATTTACTCACTTGGATCAGCGCCCATTTTTCGACGTTCGACAAAGTAGTCAAAACCTCTCCACAATTAGTCTTTTTCGACGGTGAATATATAGAGGCTGCTATGAAAGACACTCGTCTCACCAGCACCGAGGTGGAAGCGAGTGTTCGAAAAGCCGGTTTTGGTGATTTAAGTACAGTTATGGCGGTGGTTTTCGAGGCCGACGGTGAATTAAGTATTGTGCCGAAAAGTGAAAACTATGATCAACTGATTATGAAGTTACGCAATCCCCGAGATTAATTGGACAATTTTTAGCGGCCGAAGATTACCTTCAAGCACCAAAATTAATTGGCATGGTTTTTTTACTGCATGAAAATAAACGAGACACCCATCTTAATTTTGCAGTTTGGTAAACTATGCATTAGGATTTTTTGCCTAAAAAACAGACTAGTTGTCTTGTGGTAATTGCAAGTAAGCTTGGTTAAAACAAAATACAATCACTATATTATGCGCTACATGGGGCAGGGGTTTTTACAAGCCCGATGTGGCATATAACGGCATTGATTGGACAACCAATGTATTGCTTGAGCAAATAAAAGCGTTATAAAAAAAGCCGCTTGTTAAAACAAGCGGCTTAACTATTCCCTAGTTAGAATAGTTTAAAACGTGTAACGGGCACCAATTGAGTAGCGTGGGCCGTACTGATTAGCAAATAAAAACTGCTCTTCGTAACGGCCGTAGCCTTCTTCGGTGGCATTATTTAAGTTTATGCCATCAAAAAATACGGTTACTTTTTCGTTTACATCGTAGTTTACGCTCATATCCCATTGGCCGTAGGCTTTAGCATATTGCGGTGGTGCATCGGCTGAGCCTTGTGCTTGGCCTACACCAATTAAGTACGAGTCGCGCCATGCGTAAGTAATTTTGATTGAGAGGCCGTCTTTTTCGTAAAAGCCTTGAAAGTTTGCAGAGTCACTTAAACCTGTAAGCGGAGCTTGTTGGTCTAGGCTTTCGCTATCAAATTCTACATCGCCATCTACAAACGTGGCGTTAACACCTACACCAAAACCAGTTTCGCCAATTAAGTGCTGAACAGCCACTTCAAAACCATCTACCGATTTGCTGTCGGTGTTTTGTGGTTGGCTTATGTTCCATACCATAAGTGGGTCATCGCTATTTGGCTCAATGACGCCATTCGCATTGCCATAACCATTGCTAATCATTTGCGCAAAAATAGCATCGGTGGTTGCTTGCTCGCCGCGCGATTCAATATCGCTAACTGCTTGTAAGTAACGCGGGCCGTTTAAAATGTCGTATAGGCCTTCAATCGTGGTTTGCGTAATGGTGGTTTGAATAAAGTTATCTACGTCTTTTTTAAAGTAACCAACAGAGGCATAGCTGCCTTCTGCGTAGTAATACTCTAATGATAAGTCGAGATTGGTTGATTCAAACGGCAATAAATTTGTATTACCTTGGCTACCCGTGCGCGAGCCAGGTTTTGGGCTGCCTGTTAAGCTACGGCCACCGGCTAAATCACCCAGTGGTGCACGCGACATAGTTTTACCCCATGAAACACGGGCTACAACGTCTTCGGTTAAATCAACACTTACATCGATTGACGGTAATAATATGTCGTAATCGCCTTGCTGCTCTAAGAAGTTATCATCGCCGCCGGCTGCATATTGCATTATCCATTCTGAGGCGCTGATCCAGTTTACTTGTTCTTCAACACGTTGGCGTACTGTGCTGGTTACATCTGTTTGCTCGTAGCGCAGGCCTGCGTTTACTTTTACGTAGTAATCGCTTACATCAAACTCCCAGCTTGATTGAATATAAAAGCTGTTTGTAATTTCTTCTACGTAGCTTTCGCTATCAATACCATCCATGTAAGCATTAGCAGCGTATGCATCGCCACCGGTTACATCAGAAGTTAGGTAAGCCATTTGGCGAGCCACTGCTTCGTCAAAATCGTAGGTGTAGTAGTAACCTGGTTGTAAGTTGCTGCCGCCACCATCAAATTGATCTAAAAGGCCCGACGTATCGTGGCGAGTAAACATGCTATCTGGGAATATTTCTGTGTACGATGGGTTAAAGCCTGGGCCACCCACTAAGCCACTCCAAGCAGTGTAACCGCCAGTGTTTTGCTCAGTGCGCGATGCACCAAATTTTACTTTAACTAGGCCAATATCAAAGTTTTCATTGTACCAAGTGGTATGTAATTGTAATTGCTCAATGTTTGATTCACCCGGCGAGTGCGTAAATTGGCTAAAGTTAGAGTCAATTTCGCCTGGCGTTAATTCGCTTGTGCCGTTTAACCAGTTAACTTGAGCACTTGGGATTTCGCCTGTGCGGTAATCGTAAATTTTGTTTGCTAGCTGATCAGAGCCTAAAATCACTTGGCCAGTACTGCCTAGCCCATCATCGGCGCCGTTATCGGTTTCATTTTTAGAGTCATGGTAATCAAGCTCTACGTGCCACGTGTCGTTAATTTCCCACTCTAGGTTTAAACCAATAGAGCGTGCTTTTACTTCTGTGGTGCCTTTGTTGGCTGTAAACGAGGCATCGTTTCCGCTAATATCGGCATAAACAGCGGTGCCGTTTTCATCAAGCTCGTAGCCATTAATATTGCTACCAAAGTCGTTCCAAATACCCCAACCAATACTTTCAGAGCCCGTAACCGCTTTACTTGCTGTGTAATCTAAGGTGGCTACAAAGCCATCAACTGGTTCAAATTGAAAAGTAACTTGGCCGTTAGTACGTTCACGCTCTACATCTTCAATAGAGTAGTTCATGTCTTTAGGGAAGTAGTAGTTACCTGATGGGTCAGTACGGTTATCAACAACGTTACTGCTATCTAATTCAGGTAAATCAACATTGGCTTGCCAACCTTGAATATTGGCGCGTTGTTTTTGAAAGTCGCGTTCTTGGTGCGAAAACGAAAAACCAAAACCAAATCTGTCATCTGCAAATGTGTTGCTATAAACAGCCGAAAGCTCCGGGGTTACATCATCACCGGCTTCGTTTGATGAGTCGTGATTTGCTTTAACCGTGGCTGAAAAATTTTGACCTGGTTTTTGAAAAGGGCGCGCAGTAGAAATGTTTACCGTAGCACCTAAACCACCGCTTGGTACATCGGCGCGCGCTGTTTTAAATACTTCTAGCGCACTTACGCCCTCTGAGGCAATGTTTTCAAGGTTGTACGAACGCGTATAACCTGTGCCAGGCATTTGGCGGCCGTTTAGCGTAATTAAGTTAAACTCTGGGCCAAAACCACGTACGGTAATTTGGCTACCTTCACCGTTTGCACGGCTCACCGATACACCGGTAATGCGTTGTAATGACTCTGCTAAATTGGTATCTGGAAATTTCCCCATTTCTTCTGCTGAAATGGCATCTACTACGCCCGATGAATCACGTTTCATATCCATAGAACGAATAAGTGAACCACGAATACCTTTTACTTCAATAACTTCTACATCAGGAGATGCTGCAGTGTCTGCCTCGGCAGCAATGGCCGTATTTAACGTGCTTGCAGCAATGATAAGAGACACAGAAGCCGCGAGTTGGCTCTTTTTAAAATTGAATGTGTTCATAATAGCTCTGCTTTATAAAATGTTGTTGTGTAGCAATAGGCGCCATGCGCCTATTGTAGTGTGTTTTTATGGATTCGCGATAATCACGTTATCTATGCGGTATAATGCGCCGTTGCCCATATCCCACGTAGGAAATACCATGAGCACGTTTATAGCGCTAATATCTAAGCCCGCATCAAATAGTTGCCCAATAGGGAAGGTGTATGTTTGCCATTCGCCTGTAACAGGTGTTTGCCCTTCATTGCTTTGCGTTAATGCCAGCTCTACTGCGCTTGAAGCGCCAATTGATTCAATTTTAAATAACCATTGTGCATCCACGTTTGAAGGTGCTGTTATTACTTTTAAATCAAACTGTACAACGCCATTTTCTAACAGGGCTGATGCATCAAACGATACGTCTTCATCGGCTAAAAAGCCCATTACAGTAGGTGTTGCACCAATGCTAAACTGAGCCACTGCGCCGTGCTGATCATCGTCGGTTTCTGTAGTAGGTGTTGAACCACCACAGCAATCCCATATGCTCCACTGATCGGCGACTGTATCTGTAAATACGTTTAGCTCACCAGAGGCAACGGGCGCTGCATTAGGGTTGTAAATTTTAACGTTATCTACACGGTAAACCGCGCCTTCACCTGCGCCCCATGCCGGAAAAATCATAAGTACATCAATTGCACTTACATCAAGACCTGCACCTGCGAGATCTGATAACTTAAATGTATAAGTTTGCCACTCGCCAGTCACTGGCGCTACACCTTCAACACTTTGCGTTAGTTCAAGTTCTGCAAATGAAGTTGCACCATTTGCCTCTACTTTAAATAACCACGCAGTTGACGGGTCGCTAGGAGTAGACGTTACTTTTAAGTCAAACTGTATAACGCCTTCATCTAAAATGCTGCTTGCATCAAATGACTCACCTGCACCACCTACTTCAGTACGGCTGTTAAAGCCCATTACTGTAGGCTCTGCACCAATACTAAATTCAGCGGTTACACCGTGCGCTTCATCATCTACCACTTCGATAGGCGTTGAGCCACCACAGCAATCCCACATTGGCCATGCTAGGTTTTGCTCATCTTCAAAAATAGTTAGCTCTGGTGATGCGCCTAGGTTGTCTTGTGTAATTTCAACGTCGTCAATTAAAAAGGTTGCGCCTTCGCCCGTGCCCCACTCAGGAAATACCATAAGTACGTCAATTGCGCTGATATCTAAATCTAAGTCAGCAAGGTCAGAAAGCAAAAACGTATAGGTTTGCCACTGACCTACTACAGGTGCTTGGCCTTCAACGCTACTTGTAAGCGGCATATCAGCATCGGTTGAGGCTTCTGTGCTTTCAAGTTTTACAAACCAAGGTGTGTCTGGCACGCTTGGTGCACTGGTTACTTTCATTTTAAAGCGTACGTAGCCTTCTTCTAGCATAGGTGATGCATCAAAAGGTGTTGCAGCACCGTTTTCGTCAGTAATAAACGCATCGCGGCTAATAAAACCAACCACTGTAGGCTCGCTGCCTATTGTAAATTCAACAACGTCGCCTTGCTCTTCATCACTTACAATTGCAGGTGTAGAGCCACCACAACAATCCCATGCTGGCCAGTTAGGGTTAAAGCTGTCGCCAAAAATAGTTAACGGTGTAGCAATACCTGTAGATGGCGGGCTAGGAATAGGCGCTTCGCCCTCTAGCAGGGCATCGTCTAGGCTATCGTAACCTGGGCGAATAGTTTCACACCCTTTGCCGGTATCTGGGTTTGATGCACATTGATAAACACGTACGTAGTCAATTGCAAATGTTTGGCCGTTTTCAAATGCGCTGGCATCTACGCCTAACTCATTTACGTTTTCAGGCCAGTCGCCGCCTACTGCTAAATTTAACAGTAAGTGAAAGTCTTTATCGTAAGGAGCGCTATCCCAATGAGTTTCTAGCTCGCCAGAACCTTGTTCAAAATACTCTGCAAACCAACCGCGATGTTTCAAACCTGCGGCTTCGCCTTTGGAATTATATAATACTTCTGATTGGCGCTGTGTGGCATATAGGTAGCCATCAACGTACCAGCGTATTTCACCTTCTTGCCACTCTACTGCGTAAGTATGAAAGTCATCTGCTGGGTTGCTATCTTCAGGAAATTTGTACTCTTGGCCTGTGTAGCTGTTATCTGGCCAAGCGCGGCCGTAATGCAATGTGCCATGAATGCTTGATTCAATACCGCCATCTTCGTCAGCGGTTTTTAGGTTTACTGATTCTAAAACATCAATTTCGCCTGAGCGTGGCCATGTACCGTATTCTTCATCGGTTGGTAGCATCCAAAACGCAGGCCAGCTGCCTTGCCCCGAAGGCAGCTTTGCACGTACTTCAAAGCGGCCATAAGTAAAGTCAGCATTGTAACGGGTATTTAAACGCGCAGAAGTGTAGGGCTTTTCAGCGCCTTCTGTCGCGGGTAGGGCAACAATGTTTAACACACCGTCTTGTATAAAGGCGTTTTCTTCGTTATCGGTGTAACATTGTTTTTCGTTGTTACCACCGCCATCGCAGTTTAATTCAAAGTTCCACTTATTAGTATCAATGGCTGAGTCTTCAAACTCGTCGCTCCATACTAGTTGCCAATCTGAAACTGGCTCAGAAGCGTCGATATTTTCAAAATTAGATGTTGTGGCTGAGTCGCCACCACAGCCAGCTAAAGACGCTAACGAAATAGCAGCCAGTAAGCGAGCAATGTGTGTTTTTTCAATGTTCATAGCTGAACCCCGGTTTCACAGATTGTTGTCAGAATGTGTGTTTAAACTTATTAAAAAGAACCATATTTATTTTTGTAAGCGCTTACATTTATCATGTGTTTTTGTAAGCGCTTACAAATAATATTGCGCACTACGTAAATGGTCAACATATTTGTGTGTTTTATTTACATTTAGTTTACGGTAAGACCAGTTTACCAATTGGAGTTATTAACTAAATCGCTAATAAATTTAACAGCTTACATTATTTGTAATGTTGCATTTTTAATACATCTATTAATACTTTACTTAATTGGTAAATATTAAAGTGACCTGCAGCAATTACGTTTAGCGCTAATTGCAATGACTTACCTGCATTAGGCTAACTATATGGCGTGTAATTTTGCTTTTTTACAAAAAACGAAAGTTAAAAACAAAGTGAAAGTGGTATAGCATTCAATAGGTTAGTAAACCCTTTAAAGTGCTTAACTTGTTAAGGCTAAATTTTAGCGGGTAAGGCTTTGGCGGGGTTTAATAAGGTAAATGTGTAAATTTAAATACGCATTTACCTTATTAATTTATTGTTTATTTTAAGAGTATTGTAGCCACTTGAAACGGCAGCTTATTTACGTTTAAACGGCATAATTAGCAAGCCCCACAGCGAGGCGTTTTGCTGCGGGTTAGGGTATTCTTTTAAGCCTATATCTATGTCGTTATCGGCTTTTTGCGCTTCACTTTTGTAACTACCAAACAGTTTATCCCACCAAATAACGCTAAATCCATAGTTTGAATTGGTTTCGCTCACGCGTTGGCTATGATGAATACGATGCAGTATTTGGGTCATTAATATGAGCCGAAGTGGTTTTTCTATGGCATTGGGTAAACGTATATTGGCGTGGTTAAACAGCGCTAATCCATTAAGTGCTATTTCAAATATTAATACAGCAATAGCAGGTACACCCAAAGCGGTTACGGCAATCAATTTTATAACTATACTGAGCACAATTTCGATAGGGTGAAAACGCAAACCTGTGCTGGTATCTACATGGGCATCGGCGTGGTGCACTCGGTGCAAACGCCACAAAATAGGCACTTGATGAAACAGCCGGTGCTGCCAATAAATAACTATATCTAGCAGTAATATGCTTAAAATAATAGCAACACTACTTGGTGTGGTTATTTGATTAAATAAACCGATACCGTGCTCTTGGTTATAAAGCGCTACGGCAGTTAAACCTATTGGCACACTTAAGCGAGCAATTACAGAGGCAGCAAACACCAGGCCAAAATTGGCCAACCACCGGGTGGTGCTTTTTATCGGCGATTTACGGGCAGGCATGCGCGATTCTAGTAGCATCATAATAACCAAAATGCTAAAAAAGAACCCTAATCGCCACCAAATTTCATTACTCATTGGCTTGTGTAACCTCATCAGCTTCTTGGCGTTTAAGTGTGTTATAACCACCATGTATACGTGTAAAAATAGTAATAGCGCACGCAGTGGCAAAAATACTCGCCATTAGGGCAAAGTGCTGCGGCCAAATACAAAAGGCAATAAACAGCGCGATGGTTTCTGTGCCTTCGGTTAAACCATTTAAATAGTAAAAGCTTTTGTATTTAAACTGGGGTTTTTCGAGCTTAAATTTTTCGGCGGCTATGGCAAAGGCTAAAAAGCTTGAGCCAGTGCCTATAAAGGTGGCCAGTAATATGCTACCTGCAATGGCGTTTTGCTCGGGGTTTGCCAAAATAAAGCCAAGCGGAATTGCCGCATAAAATAAAAAGTCGAGGGTAATATCTAAAAAGCCGCCAGCGCTTGAACTTAAATTTGCATGGCGTGCTAATGCACCATCTAGCCCATCTAAAATACGATTTAAAGCAATAGCCGTTAACGCTGCGTACCACATTTCATACGCAATTAATGGCACAGCTAATAGGCCTATTAAAAAGCCTGCCACAGTAAGTTGGTCGGGCGTTATGCCGCGCTTGTGCATTAACGCTACAACGGGGGTTAACAGTGGCTTTATTACTGGGGTGATGTATTTGTCTAACATGCTTGGTGCCTTGTACTTTTGTGCGTTTATTTGGCTAAATTTAAGGTGATCAGCTTGCCGTTTGCGGCCTCTGCATCGCTATGATCGTGGGTTACCATAATAGCGGGCAATTTATGCTCGCGTATTTGGCTAAATACCAGCTCGCGCGTATCTACTCTTAATTGGGTGTCGAGCTTGCTAAAGGGCTCATCAAGTAAAATAGCTTTTGGCTCGCTCAATAGCATACGCAATAAAGCAACGCGGGCTTGTTGCCCACCAGAGAGGTTGTCGGGGTGGCGATTAGCCATGCCTTTTAATCCAATTTGTTCAAGGGCGTGCTCTATTTTTTCAAGGCGCTGTTTTTTATTGCCTTTAGGCATAGCAAAGGCAATGTTTCCGCTTACCGATAAATGCGAAAATAATAACGCATCTTGATAAAGCACGCCTATGTGGCGTAAATGTGCGGGCAAGTTATTAATATTTTCGCCGTTAAGCCACACTTCGCCATTTGCGCTAAAACCACCGGGTAATGTGCCGGTAAGCCAGTTTAATAAACTTGATTTACCACTGCCTGATGGCCCCATAACAGTGAGTATTTCGCCGCCTTTTACCTGCTCGTTTAAGCTAAGTAATTGTTGGTTTTGACGATAAAGCTCACAATTTTTAATCTCTAAAGATGACTGCATTAAAAACCTTTTAATTTATGGGTTAGCGATGGGCGCTTTTAAAAAAGTACTTAGGTAACACCCACGCCAGTATAAAGCCAATGAGTGGCAATGCCATTTGCATAATGGCATACACCGCACTGGTGCGCCTACTTGCGCCATTAGCAAGGGTAACCGCTTCGGTTGTGATGGTTGCTATGCGCCCGCCACCGGCTAAAAGCGTGGGGAGGTATTGGCCAAAGCTAATGGCTAAACCAAGTGCCGCCGCAATTAAAATAGGAGCAAATAACTGGGGTAATTTTACTTGTAAAAACACTTTGCAGGGCGTTGCGCCAAGGCTTGCTGCTACATGAGCAAAGCGAGGGTCTAAGCGCCTATAACTGCTCGCAAGCGATAAAAACACATACGGAAGTACAAACAATAAATGGGTAAATACCACATTAAAAAACGCGGCCTGGTTATTTACTAGTTGTTGCAGCCACACTAGGCCAAATAAAAACGCAATACTTGGCACAAGCAGCGGTAAATAAATAATTAAGCTGGTAAAGCGCGACATGGGTTTGGCACTTAACTGCTCTGACTCTAAGCACAAAAGGGTAATAATAATGGCAAATAACGTAGTAACTAGCCCTATAGCAAGGGTATTAAAAAGCGGGCTTTGCATTTGCATTAGCGCACTTTTAAAGTGAAGTAGCGTGAGCTGCTCGGGCAGTGCCGCCGGAAAACGCCAAAATCCGGCAACCGACCACATAATTAAGCCAATTAACGAGAGCAAAATAAAGCCAATTACAAATACTGTTAATACGGTTGTTATTTTTTGCCAATAAACGCCGCCATATTCTCGCTCGCCATTGGTGAGTAAATCACTAAATAATGCTTTTATCGCTTTTTCGCCGCCAAACCAAAGAGCTAGTAAACCACCAGTAAGTACAAGCTGCAATAACGCCCCTGCAGAGGCTTTAATACGCAGGTTTAAATCTACATCGTTAAACCAGTGCATTATAGCGACAGCCAATGTGGGTGGGGTATTTGGCCCCAGAATAAGTGGCATTTCTACACTTGCACTGGCATAAGCCAATACGGCTAAAATAGGTAGACGCAATAATGGGTAAAGGCTTGGTAATATTACTTTAAAAAAAGCCGTCATAGGGCAGTAGCCTAAATTAAGCGCTACTTTATGTTGTTGGCGCAGTTTTTTACCAAGCTCAGGTTGGGCAAGTACACCTAGCGCCATTAACAGTAAAAAAGGCAGCTCTTTAAGGGTTAAGCCTAAAATTATACTAATACCAAACGCGTCATGCGGAAACATGCCGTTAGGCGCAAGTTCCCACCCACTAAACCAAGGCGATACTAAGCGCGAGATCATTCCCGAAGGCGCAATTAAAAAACCAACAGCAATAGCCGCTGCCGCGTGGGGAATTACCAGTATGGGACTCAATAAACGCTGAATACGGTTAAGCCACGGGCTATTAAAAAATGCCGCTAAAATCATTAATGTAATGGTAAAGGCTAGTAAGGTACTTATTAACCCGCTGCCAACACTTAGCATAACCATGTGTGTTAGGCCGGGTGTTTGCATGAGCATAGTAAAGCCATGTAGGCCAAGTGTTGTGTGCTCAAGTACCGGCGCATAACCAAAAGCGGGCAATAGCACGCTAATTAAGCCCCCTATTACAGGTAAAATAAGCAATGCCAGTAAAAAGCGTGGACTTAATTTAACTAATTTACTAAACATATCGGCGCTTTTATGTGGTTTAAGCGTTGGGCTTGCTGCTAACTTATTTGAAACAACACTCATTGGCTTACTCCAAAACGTGTTTGCCACCCTTGCACAATAGCATTTACCCAGCTTGGGTGAGGCTCACTTAGCGTGCGTTTAATACTATTTAAAGGCAGGGCACTTGGATGCGGTTGCGTTGTTTTAAATAAAGCTTGTTGCTGTGGAGCTAGCGTTGATTGAATAAGCACGCTTTTATCGCCCCATATAGGTGCTTTTTGTTTTTGAGCTTGCGCCTCTGGGCTTAATAAAAAATTAGCCACTAACTGCGCACTTTGCTGGTGGCTTGCATTATAAGGTATGGCTACAAAGTGGGTGTTACTTAAACTGCCATCTTGCATTGCATAACTGCGAATACTTTTGGGTAAATCATAACGTTTAACGGCGGCGGGTACTTCGGGTGCTGAAAACGTAAACGCTATGCTTAGCTCTGTGTCGCCTACTAAGCGGCGCATTTGTGCACCACTTTGCATAAAGTGTTTACCGCCGCGCCAAAGTGTTGGGTGCAGCTTATTTAAAAAGTCCCATAACGGGTTTAATACTTGGGCTGTGTTTTGTGCAGTAGCTGGCTGATTTAACTGCGCTTTAAGTGTTTCATCACTTTGTTGATGTAGCATAACAAGCGCGTATTTTAAAAAGCTCATGCCTAAAAAGTCAGGTGGCTTTGGGTAACTAAAGCGCCCTGGGTTTTGTGCGCTCCAGCTAAGTAATTGGTTTAGGGTTGTTGGTAGTGTGTTATTTGCAGTGCCGTCAATTGCTAAACTGTCGTAGTAAAAGGTGAGCGATGCTTGGCCCCAAGGTGCTTCCATTCCATTAGTGGGTATTCCAAAATCAAAATTAACAGCGGGGTTATTGCTAGGGTCGGTGTAGCTAAAATTAGGCAGCTTATTAGCCCATTGTTTTAGTAATAATGAGTGCTCGCTCATGGTGGCAAAGTTAGCACCGTTTATCCAAATTAAATCTACGCTGCCTTTATCGTTATTGTTTGCTGATTTTTCGGCAAGTACCCGGCTAACGGCTTCGCTGGTATCACTGAGTTTTACATGTACTAAGTTAATGTTGTATTTGGCTTTTACTTGCTGCGCTGCCCATTGAATATATGCATTTATTTGCGCATCGCCGCCCCACGCATAAAAATATACGCTTTGGTTTTTACCTAAGCTTTCTATTTGTTGCCAACGGCTTTGTAATTGTGTACTTGCTAGGCTTTTAAAGCTAATAACAAGGCAAATGCAAAACGCGACACAGCAAAAGCTGTATCGCGATAATGTTTGCCAACATTTATTGGCGAGCATTTAAATCCCAGTTGTAGTCTAAAAACTTAACTTTCATGTTGTTATTTTTAAGCGCTTTTTGCTGAGCGGGTACCAGTTTTAGTGCTTTAGGGTATTGCAAAAAAAACTGCTGCAGCGTGTTGGCGCCTTTAAAACCTTGTTCAAAATCCTCGCCGTACCACTTAAATATTGAAGATACACTTAGCGTGTTATCTTGCGCTATATTGCGGGTTGTATCTGATAAAAAACGCACCGTTTGCGCTTGCAATTGGCTTTCTAAATCAGTGGCAGTGTAGGCTTCTTCACGTAGGGCTGGGCAGCCAATACTTGCGCAATTTACAGCAAAGTGAATACGTGGGTCGTTGTACTTACCACTGCCACGTATTAAACCATGCTCTATATCATCAAGGCTGCGCGTTTTACCAAGTAATGGCACAAACTCTTTGCTCCACGGTGAGCTAAAAAAGCTGCCTAAATCTTTAATTGATTTAAGGTTTGGGTATTTTGTTAATATAAGCTCAACAGTAAAGGCGTTATATGCGTTGATTAAAAACGCCAGCTGCTTTGGTTTTTCCCATGTATCAAACTCATTTTGCGTAACAGCCGATAACGAATCTAAATAGCTTTTAAGCTCGCTGTGCTTAGCTTTTATTGCTGCGTAATCAACCTCTGTGCTGTGGCCATGATTAATAGCTACAACATGGTTGTTTAATAATGCGTTCCAGCCCTCGTGCATATTTTGAGCTTGGGCCGAAAATGACGTTGCAAACGATGTTGCAAGTAAAGCAGACCCTAACAGTAGCTCTTTTAAAGGTGTTTTAAACATATTAGCCTCTGCGCCATGCGTGGTATTTTTCAAGCATGTTAAGTACTTTTTCAGGTGCGTGAGCGCGTTTCCACTCGCCTGCAGCGTACTTGTTACCTTCAGCCCAAGTAGGGTAGCTGTGAATTGTGCCTAGTATTTTGTTAAGGCCTAAACCGTGTTTCATTGCCAGTACAAATTCAGCTATTAAATCGCCAGCGTGCTCAGATACCACAGTAACACCGAGTATTTTGTCTTTGCCTTTTGGTGTAATTACTTTAATAAAGCCTTTGGTGGCGCTGTCGGTAATGGCGCGGTCTAGCTCTTCAAATTCAAAGCGAGTGATTTCATAGTCAATGCCTTTATCAATAGCGTCTTGCTCGTTTAAGCCAACACGTGCTACTTCTGGGTCAATAAATGTAGTCCACGGGATTACACGGTAATCTACTTTAAACTTTTTAAGATTACCAAATAAGCCATTTACTGCTGCGTACCAACCCTGATGAGCGGCTACGTGCGTAAACTGATACGGGCCAACAATATCGCCAGCGGCAAAAATGTTAGGGTAAAGCGTTTCAAGGTATTCGTTAGTGACTACAGTACGGTTAGTTTCTATGCCAAGTTCTTCAAGGCCGTAACCTTTAAGGCGAGCGCTTCGGCCCACAGCACATAGTAGCTCATCGTATTCAATATCGATTTCGGTATCATTATGTTTTACCACAATGAACTTTTTGCCATCGCGCGCTTCACAGCGTAGTGCCTGATGCGAGGTTAAAATGTTTACGCCGCTCTCAATAAGCGCTTCGTGAGCAAAGATAGACACTTCTAGGTCTTCTTTGATCATAATGCGTTCAGCCATTTCAACTTGCGTAACATTTGAGCCTAAGCGTGCAAAACTTTGTGCAAGTTCGCTACCAATTGGGCCACCGCCAAGTACAACAAGCTTTTTAGGGGCTTCTTCAAGTTCAGCAAATTTAGTCCATAATGTATCGCTTGTTACATAGCCTGTTTCTTCAATACCAGGAAGTGGCGGTACAAATGGGCGTGCACCAGTGGCAATAACAATAGTACGGGCGGTTAATGTTTGCGTGCCACCGTCGTTAAGCTTAATTTCTACAGTCCACGGGTCTAATAATTTACCGTAGCCTTTTACTACATCTACCCCAAGGTTTGTGTAGCGCTCAACACTATCGTGTGGTGCGATGTCGGCAATTACTTTATGTACACGTGCCATTACTTTTTTAAACGAAAACTGCGGTGTCGCGTTTTCAAGGCCATAATGTTCGCCATGGCGAATTTGCTCGGCAATTTTAGCGCTTTTAATAACGGCTTTACTTGGCACACACCCGTAGTTTAAACAGTCGCCACCCATTTCGCCGGCTTCAATTAGGGTTACTTTGGCTTTAACTGCTGCTGCAATGTAGCTTGTCACTAAGCCGCCAGCACCTGCGCCAATAACAATCATGTTACGGTCAAACTTTTTAGGTTTAGTGTAATTTTTGTATACGCGACGTTTTTTAAACACGTTTAGGATTCCTTTAGCAATGAATGGGAACACACCTAATAAAGCGAACGATAAAATAAGATCGAGCGATAAAATGCCTGATAAGCTTTCAATTTGCGCAAGTTGCGTACCCGCGTTTACAAATACAAATGTACCCGCCAGCATGCCTATTTGGCTTACCCAGTAAAAGGTCCATGCTTTAATGGCGGTAACACCCATCAATAAGTTAATTAAAAAGAACGGAAATACAGGCACTAATCTAAGCGTAAATAAGTAAAAGCCACCTTCTTTTTCAACGCCTGCGTCAATAGCGTCTAAGCGCTCAGGAAAACGTTGTTTAATTGTATCGCGCAATAAGTAACGCGATACTAAAAAGGCAAGCGTAGCACCTACCGTAGAGGCAAACGAGGCAACCAATAAGCCTTCAACTAAGCCAAATAACGCACCTGCGGCCAGTGTTAATATAGCCGCCCCCGGTAATGAGAGAGCCGTTACCACTACGTATAATAAAAAGAAGCCACCAAAAACCAATAATGGCGATTGCTCTTTATATTGGCTAAATTGATCCATCGAGCCTTTTAAGCCTTCAAGTGTAAGTAACTGGTGTAAATTAAAGTGAAAGAACAAGCCTATAGCCGCTGCTGCAATCAATACCAAAAATAGTTTTTTAATCATGTTCTCTCAACCGCTCTTAAAAATTATGGGTTAGTGTTAATTTTGCGTTTATTGGCAGTTCTGGAAATGCCAATGTTGCGCCAAAGTAACCCCCTTCAAATACTGGGCGCCAGTTTTTTTGATTAGTGACATTGTTTACATCTAATCGCAACTTAGTCCTAGGCGTAAAAGCGTAGCTAGTATTAACGTTTAGCGTGTATTGATCACGAATTTTAACTGTTGCTAAAAAGTCTAATGGGTAACTCTTTGTATATAGACCTGAAAAACCCATTTGCCATTTCGAATTAATTGAATAATTTCCGTTAAAACTGAACGATTGCTCAGGAATGCCCTGAACTTGGCGGTTTGAAGGTGCAAACGCGGTAAAACTTGGTGCGCCAACGCCGGTACCTGCAATAATATCTGGGCGTGAATTGTCAAATGCATCGATTACTTGAGCAGAATCTTGACTGCTTGCAGAATTGTCGTAACGAGCATCAATATAGCTGTAACCCGCACTTAGCCAATAAGGGAAGGCATCGTAAAATACTTGGCTTTCAAAACCTGTAGTACGAATACCTGTATTGCTGCCATCGCGATTACGTAAACTACGGCGCTGGCTAAATACCGCACCATCAGCGTACCAGTCGCTGTCGGTTGGGGCGTACTTTAAGCCAAACTCAACTAAGGTGTTTTCGGTAGCAAAATTTTGTGCGCTAATTGTGTTATCGCCGCCAAGTGATGTACCGCCAGCCATACTGTTTGATGTTGCTTCGTTATAACTTGCTGCACCATAAGTGGTGTAGTCGGCATTTAATTTGTAATTAAAGCTAACTTGGCCAGAATGCAGTATTTCGTTAATGCTGTCGCTTGCGGCAACTTGACCTTGTGGTGCAATAGGGTCGTTTGCTTCTACATCGTAAAAATCAACGCGGTAACCCACACTAGTATGAAGTTTATCGCCCCAATCTGAGTCTTGCTGAATAGCAAGCCCGGTTTGCCATGAACGTGAGTCGGTGGTGTCTGATAAGTTAAAGTCACCGCTGCCATCGTTATCTAAATCGTATTGACCACCAGGCGATACAAATACACCTGGTCTTAGCTCTACTAAACGTGCTTTTTGTGCATCGGTTAAGGGAATGCGGCGGTTTGAAAGTGGGCCAGTTAAATCAATAGGTAAATCGGCCTCGGTAGTAAATTGGCTGTAGCCAAGTACTTTGTTGTAGCGTACGTCAAAAGCAAAAATTGTTTGTTGGTCGCTATTCCAACGGTAAGTAAGCTCAGTGCGGTTTTGTGCTGTATCGGCGCCGTCTATAATTTCTACAAAACTGTTTTGGGCTATTTCTTCACGCTGTAAATGCTGAAAGTATGTAATGTTTTTAAGTGAGGCATTAGCACTTAGCTCGCGCTTATAAATGCTGTGAATTAAATAAGTGGTTGCTTCGTTTTGGTTATCAGGGTCGGTAAGTACGGTGCTACGATCTATTTTTACTTGCCCAGTAGGCGAAACAATTGAACCCGCTGCTGGTACTGTACTGCCATTGGCTTGCACGCCTTGGCCGGTAATATAAAGGCCATCATCAATTAAGGCTTGGGTAGGGCGGTTAATACCTGCGTTGTCGGTAAATTCAACTTGGTATAGCTCAAAGTTAATATCCCAACTGCTTTTATCATCCGGCAAAATTCTAAGCGCAGCAAATAAACTGTCGCTTTTAGTGCCTGAGTAATCGTAGTAGCTGCCTTCATCAAGGTGCTCGTAACTTACTCTAAGGCCCACTTTATCTTTTATAATGGGGGCAGTGTAATCTACTTGGGCACTGTATTGATCCCATCGCCCCGCTGAGATCTTAACTTTACCTTTACTTTCATCTGTAGAGGCAGCCTTTGAGTGTAAATTTACAAAACCACCGTTACGTTGGCTTGAACCAAATAAAACCGGCGGTGCGCCTTTTACTACATCTATTTGTTCTACAGAATTGAACGATAACGGCACGCCAAAGCCATTATTACCTGCTTGGCGGCGTGTACCATCTTGAAAAAGCTCACCCAGTTGGCCACGAATAGTAGGTAAGCTGGGTGCACCAAAGCCACTTGCAGAGTAAGTGTTTGGGCTTACTGCAAGTACGTCTTGTAGGGTAGTAATATTTAGTTGCTCTATTAACTCGCTTGAAATAGGCGTGACTGAGCGTGCTATATCTTGCAGTGCAAGGTTGTCGCCGAAGGGGCCGTTAATAGTGGCATCTTTTACAGAAAGCCCTTGAGATTTAATCGTTTGGCCTGCTACTTCAATACGTTCAATTGAGTCGGTATTAGCTGCAGATTGTGCCGCATGAGCATAAAAATTAGGTGTGAGTGAAGCGGCTATAAAAAGTGCCAAATATGAATGTTTCAAAAGGGTTCTCATTTTGGTTAGTGTGAATGTGGCAATAAAGACCTGCAGCTTTGTGAATAACTTTCAGTAAATATTAATTCTTTTTGTTTTTTAGAATGAAACGTTAAAAGTTTAGCACATTGCTCAAAAGCGTTATTCAGTTTTAGGCACTATGTTTTTGTTTTACAAATACTGTAGTTAGTTATTGCCATAATAGGTCGTAATTTATAAATAGCGGTTTTATACGCAAACAAACGCAAAGCAGGGCACCGAATTTATTAAAAAATTATACATTAAGGTGAAATAAAATATGTGTTGAGCGGTCTTGCTAGTTTCAACATTAAATTATTTAGTTTTAAGGAAATTTTATGACTGGTACAACAGGTACTGACTTTCAAAATCGTTTGCAGTGGTCGCTTTTTTCGCTACGCCTAGGCGTATTTATTGTAATGATTATGTGGACGTTTGATAAGTTTGTTAACCCTGGGCATAGCGCACGAATTTTTGAGCATTTTTATGGTGTTAGCGGCTCTACAGATATGGTTGCTTATGTACTGGGGGCGTTACAGCTTATTTTAGTGTTGGCTTTTTTAGCGGGTATTAAAAAGCGCCTTACTTATGGCGTTATATTTGCAATGCACGGCCTTTCTACGCTTTCATCTTATAATCAGTATATTGATGGCTTTAATAACTTATTGTTTTTTACAGCGTGGCCAATGTGGGCAGCGTGTTTTGCACTTTATGTGTTACGCGAGCAAGACGTTAAATTTACCATTAAGTAGCACTGCAAAAAAAAATGGTTATAAGCCATACGGCTTATAACCAATAAGTACACAAGGGAGTGTATGGAAGTCGGTTTAATTAATAATTAATGCATGGCATCGTTGTACTGTTTAGCTAGGCTTTCTTTTTGCCCTTCGGTTAGGGCTTTACCCGCTAATTGAAATACTTCATGTTCTTCTTCACTTAAATGATGATGCACTAAGTGGTGCAATTTTTTAGCTGTAACTAACCAAGCAGATGAGCTCATTTCGGTGTCTTCAAGTTGTTCAATTAATTCGTCAATTTCATGGTGTTCAGCAACGCTGTGGCGTGCTTTTTCGTGCGTTAAATCGTCAAACATGAGTGGGTTATAAAAATAACGCTCTTCAAATTTTGCGTGATCTTCTAATTCGGTTTTTAGCTCGTCCATTAGCTTGTGGCGCTGCTGCGTATCGCCGTGCGTTTGAATAAGGGCATCTACTAACTCGCGTTGTTTATCGTGGTCGTGACGTAGCGCTTCAAAAATATTCATAACTCTTTCCTTGCTGTAATTGCTTTATAGACTTTTAAAAGCAAGCGCAGTGCCAGATTTTAATGTGTTGATATAGTTGACTTTAATGTACTTTTGGCTGGTTTGGATGGCTTTGCTCTGTAACTTTTACATACAAACAGCTGCAATTTTTTCAGATTAAAAGAGGTGATTGCTTTTGACGCTACATAAGCTTACATATTTTTACTGGTTGGGTATTTTATTGAGGTGGTAAAGTAGCGCATTATATGGGTACAAGCTGTACATACTTGCCTTACCTATATTCTTATAAAACTTTAGATATTAAGATAGTTTAAGGATGAACTTAAAAAGCCCCACTATAGCATTATTACTGTGCGCGTTATTAAGTGCATGTAGTACAGCCGAGCATTCTGAACGACGTGTATGCATACAAGAGGCAGAAATGACTGAGCTAAATGGCGCTAAAACAAGCTCAAAGGTTTACAATGAATGTGTAAGCGCTCAAATAACAAAGGATGCTAAAGGCGACACTTTTTTTGATGAAGTTGGTGTGTTTTTTATTGATCTACTTGTTTTAATAGCCGATTAAGTAAGTAAGCTTACAGCTATAATTTAAAGCACAAGGGGGCGTAAAATAGGATTGAATATGAAAGCGTTTTTAATTGTATTTTCATTGTGTATATTTTTAACTGGCTGTGCGGCAAAGCCTTATGCGGGCTCTGCAAAATGTATGGAGCAAGCTGATATAGCTTATGAAACCAATATACATAAAAATGAGCCGCTAGATAATGAATGCAAAGCTACAAAAGTAAATACGCCTAATAAAGAGTTTGAGGATCATAGTATTGTAGATAGAAGTCTTTTACAGCTAATAGTTAGTTTTTTAAACGGTATATTTAGATAATTAAAATACAATTAAATAAGGTATGTATGCAGGAAGAACTAAAAGCAAAAATTATAGCTGTATGCGATAAAAAAATAGCAGCCAAAGGCGAAAACGTAGGCCTTTCTTTTTACGCTTTTTTTGCAAATAAAAACGACAATCCAGAGCTGCTGATGCAAGCCGCTACGTGGTGGATACACATCCATAAGTTAGATCACTTTGAAAAAGCGATAAAAATAAAACAAATGATTATTGAAGGTGACTAATAACGTATATTTACGCGATTGCTATTTGGTTTCTGCCATTTTCTTTTGCTTTATAGAGTTGTTGGTCTGCACGTTTAATTAGCTCGCTAAGTGAGTCGCTTTTAGCATTACTTATTGCCACGCCAGCACTAAAGGTAACGTGTGTTTTACTTGGCAATGCCTCAATATGACTACAGCACTGCGCTAACTTATTTTCAAGATTTTCAAAAAAGTTGTTTATTTTATCGCGATTTTGCGTTTTTAAAACAAATAGCCACTCTTCGCCGCCATAGCGGCCAAACTTATCGTTAGTACTTAGTGTGTCTTTTGCTGCTTGAGCAAATTTTATAAGTACTAAATCTCCTATATCGTGGCCATATTTGTCGTTAATAGCTTTAAAGTAATCTAAATCAACGATGGCTATTGCTAGGCTCTGCTGGGATAAACACTCATTTGCTTTTTGCAAAATGCCACGTCGGTTTAAGCTGTTAGTTAGGTAGTCGGTTAATGCTATAGCATGGTATTTTTTACGTTGGCGCATTTGGCGATAAAATAAAAATAGCGACACGATGACTAAAATAAAGGCAATTGAAGCACTTAAGCGCCAAATTATTTTTTGCTGGTGTTCTTCTGTAGCCTGCAGTTTGTTTATGTCTTTTTCGTATTCTAGCTGTAAAATTTTGTCTTCTTTTTCTTTTACTTCAAATTTAACCTGCAAGGTTTTTATATTGGTTTCGCTGGTGGCTTCGTAGTGTTTTATTGTATAAGCAAGCTCATCTTCAATTGCTTTAAATGCATCTTCGGTGAAGTTAAGCTGGCGCTTTAATTTATAGCGTTTGCTTAAAAAATCAGCCTTATAAATGCTGCGGCTAAATTTATCTAGGTTTAAAAATACTTCGTCGTTTACCTGGTTGGCTTTATTTAATAAATTTTGCTTTGTGTAGATGTCTGATAATAAAATCATTGATGCTAAATGCATGTCATTAATGCCGGCAGAGCTTGCAAGTGCAATATTTTTGTTTGTAAGCATTAAAGCTGTATCGTAATTACCCTGCAGGTATTGAATATTTGCAATAGAATATTGAGCGAAGGCTAAACCTTTTTTCATATTAACTTTGCTAAAATAAGCCAGCGCTTTATTTAAGTATACAAGCGCGTTTTTGGGCTGACCGACCTCAAGTAATACGTTTCCTAAACTCCAATAAGCTTTAGCAGTAAATAGGCCGTCGCTTGTTTGCTCGTAGGCATCTACCGCTTTTTGGGCATAGTAAATGGCTTTTTCTTTATCATCTTTGTAGAGGTAGTTGTAAGCGTCGGCAATTTTTCTAAAAAAGTAGCCCTGCGAGGCTATGTCTTCTTCTTTTATAGCAAGCTCTAAACCTGTTAATGCCGCACTTAGCGTTTTTTTAAGTTCGTCGGTTTCGGTGTAGTAATAGGCTATAGCCCGAAAAACAATGATTTGTTCGTTAGGAGAAAGCTGTTTTACCTGCGTTTGCAGTTGATTAGCAAGCGATTGCGCATTACTTAACTCTTTGTTAATTGCGAAAAGCTTAAGCTGAGCCTCTAAAAATAGTAGATGACTGTTTTTATATGTTACAAGCTCAGTACTCTTTAAATACATTAGCAAATGGGTACTTAGCGTGGTGTATTGTTCTTGTCGAAAAAGTAGCTCTGAATATAAGGCAGCTGCTTTAAGGTGCAACTGTTTATGCTTTGTATGTTTAGTGACATTATAAGCGTGGGTTAGTTGTTTTTGGTGTAAAAGGTAATCTAGCTTGTTGGCTTTAATATCACTAAGCAGGCTTTGGATTGATTTTATATCAGATGAAGTTAGTGAAGAGCTATTAGCAAATGTAGCACTACTTGCTAGTAAAAATAACAGGAGCACAAAAAAGCGAAACCACACTATATTGATTTTTATTATTATATTGTTCGTCATTTATTTTTTACTGAATCAACACCTAAAACGATATAACTAACTATAGCATTGCTTGTAAATAACAAGTTAATACTTTATTGGGAATACACCACCACATCCCTTTAAAAACCCCATTTTCTAGTAAATAAGTATGAAAAGCATTATTAAAATAATCATGACACCCATTTAAAATATAACTATGACACCCATCAAAACACAAATAATAAAATAATAACGACACCCATCATAATAGTTGTATAAAACACAAGCTCGGACTACGCTTAGCTTAAATAATAAACAGGGCTGTGTTGTGGCTATTGCTCGAAAGCGCCAAATAAGTTTGGCAGATACAAAATATTATCACTGTATTTCACGTTGTGTTCGCCGGGCATATTTGTGTGGTGAAGACCCTTTTACAGGACAAAATTACGCGCATAGAAGAGGGTGGGTAGAGGATAAGCTTATCAGCCTTGCAAAGGTATTTTGTATAGATGTTTGTGCATATGCAGTTATGAGTAATCATACACATATTGTGTTGTATGTAGATGATAAAAAAGCTAATAGGTTAAACGACGAAGCAATAGCAATTCGTTGGCACAAGCTTTTTAAAGGCACCGCTATCACGCATAAATTTATACGCGGTGAGAAGTTATCGGCTACCGAACATTGGTTTTTAAACGAGAGCCTAAAGCTGTATCGAGAACGCTTAAGTAGTATTAGCTGGTTTATGCGAGCATTGAACGAAAATATTGCAAGGCGAGCTAACAAAGAAGATGGCTGCACAGGGCGATTTTGGGAAGGGCGATTTAAATCTCAAGCGTTACTAGATGAAGCTGCTTTGTTGGCGTGCATGGCATATGTAGATTTAAATCCAATACGCGCCAAAGCGGCTGAAACACCTGAGGATTCGCACTTTACGAGCGTAAAACAACGCATAAAATCAATTGCACTTAAAAGCAACCAGGCGTTAAAAGTTAAGCAGCCAAAACAGTTATTACGCTTTGCAGGAAAGCCTAAAAGATACATGCCAAAAGGTTTACCATTCGAATTAAAAACGTATTTAGAGTTAGTGGAATTAACGGGCCGATGTATTCGCGCTGATAAAATAGGCTTTATTGCGCATTCAACACCTGAATTATTGATACGTTTGAATATAGCGCCAGAGAACTGGTTAAAACTTACAACCGAATTTGGCAATGTTTTTCATGGAGCCGTGGGGCGCGTAAGTTCATTAGATAGTTATTGTAAACATCAAGCTATTAAGCGAAGGCCTAGCTATTCAAACAGTAAAAAATTATTAGCCTAATAAAACGCATTAAATAAATAGTATGTCACTTAGCTTTGCTGAGCTTTTACGGTGCATGAAGTTTCTTAATGGCCATAAGATTATGACAAAAAGCTTAAGTATATAAACTCAAACATCTCTATTTCCACTCAACATCTCAAATCAAATATAAATCCAACCAAATATTTCTTACTACATTGTTAATTTATAAATAATTAAAGTGGGTGTCTTGGTTATGGCTTTTTTAATTTATAAATAATTAGAGTGGGTGTCATAGTTATAGCTTTATTATGACTAAGAAAGATTAAAGGGATGCCATATCTATAAATATCCTCATATATTTTGGACTCTAGGGCTTTCCTAGCCTGTTAATTTATAATGGGTGTCAAAGTTCTTATTTTGTATAAATCTGTATTGGTTGACATGTAGAATGAATGCTCTACCATATTGGGTAGAGCATTCATTCTACATAGGTTAAACACTTTGCTAAAACAAGATATAGCTGCTGCGCTTGAGGTGGCCTTTAGTCAACATGGTTTTGCTGAGCCTAGTGTTGCTAAGCTGCAAAAACTCAGTGGCGTTAGTTTGCGCACCCTTTATAAATATTACCCGTCAAAGCAGGCAATGATCATTGCTGCGCTTGAGTACCGCCATAATCGCTATATTAATTTTTTACTTAAAGGTGCGCCTGCTCCGGGAGTTGAGGCGGTTTTGCACATGTTTGATCAACTAAAAGCGTGGATGGTGCAATTTGCGCCTAATGGCTGTTTATCTATTAATGCGTTGTCGGCGTTTCCTGAAGATGAAGCTATTAGCCTTGCGGTGCAAACACATAAAAATGACGTAAAAAAACTGCTAGGTGAGCAAGGTTTAAATTCATCGTTGGCTAGTAGCTTGTTTTTGCTGCACGAGGGAGTGTCGAGTGCATGGCCAGTTATGGGCGATGAGGCGGTTACATCTGCAAAAAACAGTATTCTAAAATTAATATAATGGAGCAACCAATGGCAAATTTACCTAGCACAATGCACGCTGTACAGCTTACCGAACATGGCGATTTTGATGTATTAAAGTATGCAACTAACTTACCGTTGCCAGCGCTTGCACAAACAGATGTACTTATAAAAGTCATGGCGGCAGGTGTTAATAACACAGATCTTAATACCCGCACGGCGTGGTACGCTAAAAAACAAAGCAGTAAAGACGATGCAAGTTGGTCTGGTGATGCGCTTGTTTTTCCTCGTATTCAAGGGGCAGATGTGTGCGGCGTAATTGTAGCTGTTGGTAAAAACGTAGATCAAAGCCGTATTGGTGAGCGCGTTATTGTTGAGCCATGTTTAATTAAAGCTAATGGCGAAACGCTTAAATTGCCATGGTATTTTGGCTCTGAGTGCGATGGTGGCTTTGCACAGTTTACCCGCGTTGACTCTATTCACGCTTATAAAATTAATAGTAACTATAGTGATGAAGAGCTGGCATCATTTCCGTGCTCATATTCTACGGCCGAAAACATGCTGTTTCGCTCAAACCCACAGCAAGGGCAAACTGTTTTAATTACAGGCGCTTCTGGTGGTGTTGGCTCAGCGACAGTGCAATTAGCTAAAGCACGTGGCGCTTTTGTTATTGCCATTACGAGTAAAAGTAAGGCGCAGCAGCTTAAAGAGTTAGGTGCCGATAAAGTTATATTTCGTGAAGATGATTTAATTCAAGCCTTAGGTAAAAACAGTGTTGATGTAGTTATTGACCTTGTTGCCGGTGAGCAATGGCCTGCACTGCTGGAGGTATTAAAACCAAAAGGGCGTTATGCGGTGTCGGGCGCTATTGGCGGGGCATTAGTCGAGCTTGATATACGTACTTTGTACTTAAAAGATTTAACTTTTTTTGGCTGTACAGTTATAGAGCCTGAGGTATTTAAAAGCTTAGTTAACTTTATTGAACAAGAAAAAATAAAGCCTATTGTGGCGCAAACATTCCCATTGAGCGAAATTGTTACAGCGCAAAAAGTGTTTGCACAAAAACAACACGTAGGAAAAATTGTACTCACCATCCCTTATAGCGAATAGCGCGTTAAACAACAAAGCCCGTTACAAAGTAAGCGGGCTTTTTAATGGTAACAAGCTTATAAACTTTTTTTAGGCGGTAAAGCTACGTTTGCAAATATTAGCCCTGCTACAAGCGACATAAATATTAAAAACGTTTGCTGGCCTATATGCTCGGCATAAACAAAGTCTTGGCCTTCAATAAGCGAGTTTAAGCCAATATACGTTTTACTGCCGGGTACCAATACAATTAAGCCTTGCATGGCAACAATGGAAGCTGGGGCATTTGCAACGCGGTTAAATAAGTTACTAAACACTCCAACCGAAAGCGCACCAACAAACGTGCCTAACGTGTAGTCAAGGTACATAGCCGAACCAATACTTGTGCCATAGGCTATAAAACCAGATGCGATTGACCATCCAGCATGTTTAAGTTTGGTTCTAAATATCACTATTAAGCTGCTACAAAGTAAAAATATAGCCAGCCACGCAGTCCAGCGCGGTAGTGGCTCGGGCTGTACAAAATCAGTTTGGCCAAATATGGCAAAGCCAATGCCTATGCCAATAAAGGCGCCAAAGTACAGTTTAAATAACAGCATAAACGAGTCCATAACCCGCGCCGTACCCGACACCAAATGCCTAGCGGCAAGCTCTGCTAAACCAAGCGCTAGCGCTAAACCAGGTATAAATACAATAATGGCTGAAAGCACCACTAACCGTATATTTATATCGGGCGAAATATACACACTTATTGCACAAGCCAGCACTGCCGATACTATAGCAACAAGGGGCTCAAGCATGTGAGCAACCCGTTTTGAGCGCCCCGACCACAGCACAAACACATACACCACTAAAGTAAGTAACGCAGACCAAATAACGTCTGTCCAACTGGTACCCATTAGCATGGCAAATGCACCCCCCGATGTTGCAAAAGCAATACCGGTAACAAATTTATTGTACGGGTTTGGCATGTCGTAAATGGCATCAAGCTGAGCATCAACCTCTTGTAAGGTGAGCTTGTCGTCGAGCATTTGATTAACTAAGTCGTCGGTGTCGGCAAGTGAGCCTAAGTCGTGATCGCCTGGGTCTACGCGTGCCACGTGGGTGTATTCGTCTTCGTGGCCATCAGTCCAAATTACAAACGTTACCGAAGTTGGCGACATAACAAAAGACGATTTAAGTCCTAAGTAAGTGGCCACTTCCATTAAGTGTGCTTCTAAGCGGTACGCTGGGGTGCCGTACTTATGAAGCATTTTACCTAATTTAACGATAAATTTGCGTTTTTCAGTAAAGGTTGCAGTTTTCAAATCTTGTATGGACCAGTGTGTAAATAAATTAGCTAAAAGTATAGGCTAAAACGCCCATTTGTAATGGGCGCGATTTTAAACACAAATCTGTAGGAGTCTAGTCATTTTTAATCTAATTTTTTATTTTTTTCAGCAATCCATTGCGCCATATATTGTGTACTGCGCATAGTATGGTGTTTTAACATTTGTCCGGTGAAGTTTTTTTCCCTATGCGCTTTTAAATCGTTGCTTATTGAGTCAATTTTATTAATTAGCGCCGCGCTTAATTTTAATTTGTCGTACAAGGTATTAAGTAGCGTATTGCCAGCTTGTTGCGCGTGTTCAAAATCGGCTTGATTGGTGTAAAGCTCAACGGCTGCATTTGCAAAATCGTCGGTATTATTAGCCACTTTACCAGGCCATGGTAGTTCGTTGTGCATGCCCTCACTGCCTATGTCGGTAGTTACACTAGGGGTTTGCATTATCATTGCTTCTAGCAGCTTGCCTTTTATACCTGCGCCAAAACGAAGTGGGGCTAAACATACGCGTGCGCTTTGCATTACCTCATAGGCGTTGTCGGCCCAGCATTTTATTAAAAAACCGGTTTTAGGGTTATTAAGTGCTGTTGCTTTTGGTGGCGGGTAAGAGCCATAAATATGCAGTTCTGCTTTTGGTAATTGCTTGCGAATAAGCGGCCATATTTTTTGTAAGTACAGCACGGCATCCCAGTTGGGGGCGTGTCTAAAATTACCTATGGTCATAAAGTGCTCACGTTGTTCAAACGATTTAGTTTGCGCAGGTAAAGCAGTTAAATCGACCATAAAAGGGAGATGATGTAATAAACTGGCTTCTACGTTAAATACACTACTAAGTAATTGCATTTCAAAGCTTGAAATAATTAAGCTTAGGTCGCAGCGCAATATTGCGGCTATTTCGCGTTTTGCTATGTCTGAATGTAAATCGCTGGTGGTAAATTCTCGCTCGCCTTTGTGCGCTTCGTGGCGCGCATTACGTAGGCATTGTAAATCTTCGGTATCGAGTATTTTAATGGCATTAGGGCAATGTTTATCTACACGCCAGCCAAATTGCTCTTCCATCATAAAGCGGTCAAACATCACTATGTCTGGGTTGTACGCTTTAACGTACTCATCAAAACTTTCGCAGTTTAGGGCAATGCTTTGACTTGTTATACCAAAGTGATCTAGGTTTACCATGTGCTCGGTGCGTTGTGCTGGGGTGGCAAATTCTACTTGCCAATTTTGCGCTTTAAACGCATTTAATAACGACATCATGTGCGTACCCGCAGCAGACGAATTTGGCTCTGGCCATACGTAACCAATTACCAGCACTTTTTTCATTACGGTGTTTCTCTAATTTGTAGGTTTACATTTACCAGCGTTTTTACTGGCGCAGTGTTTGTTTGAAGTTGTTCTTGCAGCACTAAAATACTGCGCTTAGCAAGCTCTTGCGTGTTTATATTGGCGCAAGTAAAGCGAGGTTGCATTTCGGTAATATCAGGAATATGTAAGCAGCTTACTATATTGTTTTTTAAATGCGGGGCGGCGGCTAAAACACCATGCGCAATTATATTATTAGCGCATACAACCGCGTCAATACTCGGATTATTAAGTAATGTGCTACTAAATATTTGCTTAGCATGCAATGGGGTGCTTTTTGTGCACGTAATTGCAGGCTCAGGGGTTATATTGTGTTTTTTACACGCGCTATTAAAGCCACTTAATAAACCTTGTGCAGATAAGCTTTCATCACCCACAAACAGTATGTTTTTAGGCGAATCATTTATTAGCTGCAGTGTTACTACATGGCTTGCTTTAGTGTAATCGGGTAAAACACACGGGGCTGAGCTGTAAGGTACTTCGTGCATTAGGCTAATAACATTGTAGGCAGTAGCAAGGTTGTCGAGCCACTGCGCACAGGTACTAGCCACAGGGCAAATTATAAATGCAGCCACTTTGTATTCTTTTAAATTATTTATTAGCTGCGTTTGGCGCTCTACGCTGTTGTTACTACTAACAATAATGGCCTGAAAAAAAGCCTCGCTTAATGCCTGCTCAATATTTTTAGCAAGCAATGCCATAAGCGGGTTTGTTAAATCGTCAATCACTACAACTACTAAATTAGAGCGCCCAGAGCGCATAGCCGCTGCATCGCGATTATACACATAACCTAGCTCATCTATGGCTTGTAACACTTTTTGTTTGCTTTTATCGGCTACTTTATTACTGTGCGTAAGCACTAGCGATACGGTCGATTTAGACACCCCCGCACGGTGAGCAACATCAAAAATAGTGACCGATTTAGCTTTGTTAGGCATGGTATTTTAAGCGCGCAGTAGTGAGTAAATAGCTGCGTAGTGTAGCGTATATAATGCGTTTAAGTCACCTTTTAGCCCTGTAATTTAAAGCTTAATACTTTATGAACAGAGCAAAACATGTTTATATACCTTTTATAATCTTAAAAATAACAAAAGGATAAAAACATGAACGCATTTAGGCTGTTAGTTGCCTTTATTTGTTGTGTTGTAATAATGCCAAACAGCTATGCTGAGCAAGGTTATCAAACACCTTCGCCTGAGCTAGCCGCTGTGGTAGATGCCAAATTAGCACCCACTAGTTTTTTATCGAGCGATGGCCAATGGCTTGCTTTATTTGAGCGTAAGCGCGTAGAGACGCTTGACGAGCTTGCTAAAGATGAGCTTAAACTTGCGGGTATAAAGCTTAACCCTGCTAACTTTTCACGCTCGCGTGTTAGCGCTAAATACAGCGCGCTTGAGCTTAAGCATGTGCAAAGCGGCACCGTTATTAATATTAATAATTTACCAAACGGTATTATTCGCTCGCCTAAATGGTCATCTAACAGTAAATATTTAGCATTTGTTGTAGAGCAACAAAGCCAAGCAAATTTATGGCTTTACAGTGTAGAGACAAAGCAAGCAAAAATGCTCTCAAATGCAGCGCTTAACTCGGTTATTACCGCTACGCCTTACCAATGGCTGCCCGATAGCAGCGCACTGGTTGCAAATTTAGCGGTTAATATAGGTAAACCCGCGTTAAAAAACAGCAGTCAAAATGTAGTGCCTGTTATACAGCAAAGCACAGGCGAAAAAGCCCCAGCGCGTACTTATCAAAACTTATTAACCAGCCCGTTTGACGAAGCACAGTTTAAATTTTACGGCCAAGGGCAATTAGCTTACGTAACGCTTGATGGCAATACACAAGCCATTGGCAGCCCTGCATTATTTAAATCGTTTTCGGTATCGCCAGATTCAACCAATATATTAGTTGCTGCGATAAACGAGCCGTTTTCGTATCAAGTACCGTACAGCCGTTTTGCCAGCACTTGGCAAATATGGGGAATGCGTGGTTACGCATTAGCTGAGCTTGTAAAACAACCGCTTGCCGATAACATTCCACAAGGCTATGACAGTGTTCGTACCGGCCGCCGCGATTTTGAATGGCGTGCGGATCAAGGTGCAGAAGTTATTTGGGCCGAAGCGCAAGATGGCGGCGACATGAAAACTGATGTTAAGCACCATGATTATATTTACAGCCTACGCGCGCCGTTTAAACGCGAGCCAAAACTGTTTGCTAAAGTAGAGCGCCGCTATGCTGGTATAGTTTGGGGTAATCAAAATATTGCCATGCTTAGCGACTGGCGCTTTAGCGACCGACAAGTACGTACGTATGTTATACAGCCACGCAATGCAGATAAAAACCGTGTGCTTTTTTCTGAGCGAAGCTATAACGATGCGTATAAAAACCCAGGTAGCTTTATATACGAGCGTAACGATTTAGGCGCCAACGTTATTAAAATTGTTGGCGGGCGTTATATGTATCTGCGCGGTAACGGCGCGTCTGAGCAAGGTAATATTCCGTTTTTAGACCAGTACGATGTAAAAACGAATAGCAGCAAGCGTTTATGGCAATCACAAGCGCCATACTACGAGCGTGTTCGTGCATTGCTTGACGACGAAGGCGAGCGCTTTATAACTGTGCGAGAGTCTAAAACCGAGCAACCTAACTTTTTTATTCGTGATTTAGATAACGATACTCTTACGCAGCTTACTAATTTTGCTCATCCGTACCCTGCATTTAAAGGGGTTACAAAAGAGCAATTACGTTATAAACGTGATGACGGGGTTGAGCTTTCGGGCACGCTTTATTTACCACCAGGTTACGATGTAACCCAAGGCCCGTTACCCGTACTTATGTGGGCGTACCCACTTGAATATAAAGATAAAGCCGTAGCATCACAAGTGCGCGAATCGCCATACGAATTTACTTACATTGGTTATTGGGGCCCTATGCCTTACCTTGCTAAAGGTATTGCCGTATTTGACGACCCTAAAATGCCTATTGTAGGTATTGATGGCAGCGAGCCAAACGATAACTTTAGAAAGCAGTTAGTTTCAAGTGCGCAAGCTGCGGTTGATGTGCTGGTTAAAAAAGGCATTGCCGATAAAAACAACATTGCTATAGCAGGGCACTCGTACGGTGCATTTATGGTGGCAAACCTATTAGCGCATAGTGATTTATTTAAAACCGGTATTGCTCGCAGTGGTGCTTACAACCGTACCCTAACGCCGTTTGGTTTTCAGGGTGAAGAGCGTGATTTTTGGCAAGCACAAAGTGTGTACGCTAACATGTCGCCGTTTTTCCATGCTGAAAAAATTGACGAGCCAATGCTAATGATCCACGGTCAAGAAGATCCTAATTCGGGCACTTTCCCAATGCAAAGTGAGCGCATGTACGCCGCCCTAAAAGGCTTAGGTAAAGATGCTCGCTTAGTAATGCTCCCTTACGAGGCACATGGCTACCGCGCACGTAAAAGCTTATTGCATGTACTGTGGGAGCAAGAGCAGTGGCTAGATAAGTACTTATTAAGTGATACTGCAAAGCCAGTAGAGGTCATTACTCAGCCAGTGGCAAGTACTGAACAATAGTAGATAATAGGTAACCAATAGCGCGGCTACTTTAGCCGCGTTTTTTGCTTTTAATATAGAGAGAAAAAATGATTGATGTTGCAGCGCTCGCCGTTTTTATTCCTACCTTCTTTTTTGTATCTATCACACCGGGTATGTGTATGACCCTTGCCATGACATTAGGTATGAGCATAGGTGTAAGGCGCACATTATGGATGATGATAGGTGAGCTGTTAGGGGTCGCAAGTGTTGCTATTGCTGCGGTATTAGGTGTTGCAAGCGTAATGCTAAATTACCCTAATGCGTTCGATATTTTAAAATGGGTAGGCGGTGCATACTTAATTTATATAGGTATAAATATGTGGCGCGCAAAAGGTAAAATGTCGATTGATACACATAGCCCAAGTGATGTAAGCCGCCAGTCGCTATTTACGCAAGGTTTTGTGACTGCCATTGCTAACCCAAAGGGCTGGGCGTTTATGATCTCTTTACTACCGCCATTTATTAGCGTTGAACACGCACTCGCCCCGCAACTGTTAGTGCTTGTTTTAGTTATTATGATAAGCGAATTTATTTGCATGTTAGCGTACGCCACAGGCGGTAAAAGCCTACGTTTATTTTTAAGCCGTGGCGATAATATTAAATGGATGAACCGAATTGCAGGCAGCCTTATGGTGCTAGTAGGCATATGGCTAGCATTAGGGTAATTAAAGAACAGTTGATATTGTCAGTTAATTTGATATAGTTGACTTTGTCATCTATTTTAAGAGAGATACCTGTTTAATGAATACGCCAGCTTTAGTAAATTCTGCGCTCGTAGAGCCTAAAAAAACACCGATCACTTATAAAATAATGGTGATGGTAAGTATTATTGTTTTTGTAGGCGGCAGCTTAACAGGGATTATGACTTACACAAATGTAGGTATAACTGAGCATTTTTATATGGATTGGTTTACCTCGTTTTTAAGTGCGGTGTTGGTTATGGCTCCTGTGGGGTTAGCAATGACAGCCCTTATGAATACCTGGCGGCTAAGTTATTACCAAAAGCAAGTGAGCTAAAACGCAATTTAGTGATTAGTGTTTTTATGGCGCTTACCATGCAGTCGCTAATGGCGTTTGTAACTGCCACTAACAATATAGGTTTTGCCAATATGCGCTTATTTTATACCGCGTGGGTAGAGGGGTTATTAGCCGCGCTACCCATTGGTTTAACATTAATGCTGGTTATGTCGGTTACCGTAAAACCTAAATTAGAGCGGTTTTTAAAAAGCTAAATTGCGTGCGCTTTTCAAAAATGTTGCTGTGCGGCTATGCTCAGATTGAGCCACATCTTCTGGTTTACCTTGAGCAACAATTAAGCCGCCTTCGTCGCCGGCTCCTGGACCAATATCAATAACCCAATCGCTGTTACTGGCTACTTGCATATCGTGCTCAACCATAATTACGGTGTTGCCCGCATCAACTAAGCCATTTAACTGCGCCATTAACATGGCTACATCTTTTGGGTGTAGGCCGGTGGTTGGTTCATCTAAAATATACAGCGTACCGCCGCGCTGCGCACGTTGCAGCTCTGTTGCAAGCTTTATGCGCTGGGCCTCTCCGCCCGAAAGCTCAGTAGCAGGTTGCCCTAAACGTAAATAGCCAAGGCCTACTTGTAAGAGCGCATTTAGCGCACGTAAAATAGCGGGTTCATCGGCAAAAAATGTATGCGCTGACTCCACAGTTAAATTAAGCACATCGGCAATGGTTTTATCTTTGTAGGTAATGTCGAGTGTTTTATGGTTGTAGCGCTTGGCGTTACACACAGGGCACGGCGAATACACGCTAGGTAAAAATAACAGCTCAATACTTACAAAACCTACGCCTTCGCAGTTGTCGCAACGGCCTTTTTTCACATTAAACGAAAAACGACCTGCATCGTATTTACGCGCTTTTGCCTCTTTGGTATTGGCAAACAATTTACGTACGTGATCGAACAAACCAGTGTAAGTAGCAAGGTTTGAGCGAGGCGTGCGGCCAATGGCTTTTTGATCAACCGTTATTAGGCGCTTTATATGCTCAAGGCCCTCGGTAATTTTGCCATGGGTTGGTGTTTGGAGTTCTTGATCAAGCAAGTCGGCTTCATCGGTAGGCATTGGCGGCGGCGTTTTTTGTCCTAAAGCATCTTGAATAAGCTCGACTAAGGCTTGGCTTACTAAGCTTGATTTACCTGAGCCAGAAACCCCCGTAACACTTGTAATAACCCCAAGCGGAAATTCGGCACTGATGTTGTGTAAATTGTTACGCTCAATACCACTTAGCTTAAGCCAGGCTGCTGGCGTACGTTGTGTTTGATGATTTGGCTTTGCGTTATTGTTATGTTTAAAAAGATGCTGACTTGTATGTGAGTTGCTCACTTGCTCTAAGCCTTCAACTGGGCCGCTGTAAACAATATTACCGCCATGCGAACCCGCATTTGGCCCTACATCAACCACCCAATCGGCGTGGCGAATTACACTTGTATCGTGCTCCACCACAAATACTGAGTTACCAGCCGCTATTAGTTCATCTAGGGCGCTTAAAAGTGCTTGCGTATCGGCTGGGTGTAAACCTGCCGAAGGTTCATCTAGCACATACACAACACCAAATAATTTTGAGCGAATTTGCGTTGCAAGCCGCAAGCGTTGTAATTCCCCGGCTGATAACGATGGCGTAGTACGCTCAAGCGATAAATACCCTAAACCAAGCTTAGTGAGTGCTTCTACGCGTTTAATAATGTCGCTTGTGATGCGCTTTGCCACAATGGCTTTTTCGGGGTTGGCTGCGTTACTTTTAGCGGGGTTATTGGCAGCAATGCTGAGTTTTTCTGCCAGCTCGCCAAGTGTTAATTGCGAAATTTCGCCTATATCAAGGCCTGCTACTTTAACCGATAACGACTCTTTTTTAAGTTTTTTTCCTTCGCACTGTGGGCATTGTGATATTTGCATATACTGCGACACGCGCTTTTTAGTGCGCGGACTTTGAGTGCTCGCAAATGATTGTAAAACAAAGCGTTTAGCACTTATAAATGTACCCATGTAGCTGGGGCTTTCTTCATTTTTAATAGCCGCTTGGGTTTGCTCAAGCGTGTACTCGGGAAACACGGGTACTGTGGGCGTGTCGTCGGTAAACAAAATCCAATCACGGGCTTTTTTAGGCAGGGTATTCCACGGTTTATTAATATCGTAACCTAAAGAAGTAAGAATACGGCTTAGGTTTTTACCTTGCCAAGCCGGCGGCCATGCTGCAATGGCGCGCTCTTTAATTGATTTAGTCGGGTCGGGCACTAACAGCTCTTCGGTTACGTTAAATACGCGGCCAATACCATGGCACTCTGGGCAGGCGCCTTGTGGCGTGTTAGGCGAAAACGCATCGGCATACAGTATACCTTGCCCTTTGGGGTATTCGCCCGCGCGTGAGTAAAGCATTCGCAGCGCGTTAGAAATAGTGGTTACGCTACCCACCGATGAGCGTACCGAGGGTGCGCCACGCTGTTGTTGTAGTGCTACTGCGGGTGGCAGCCCTTCAATCGAATCTACATCGGGCTCATCTACTTGGTCTATTAACCTGCGCGCATAAGGCGATACCGAATCAAGATAACGATGCTGTGATTCGGCAAATAATGTTCCAAAGGCGAGCGATGATTTACCCGAGCCCGATATACCAGTAAAAACAACAAGTGAATTACGGGGCAAATTTACATCCACATTTTTTAAGTTATGAACACGCGCGCCTCGTACTTGAATGCTGTGCTCAGGGTTTAATAAAGCCGATTGCGCATTACTAACCTCATGTGAATTTTTAGGTGTGGTTGCCATGTAATTTACTCCTGTTTAATAACCATGTGTTTATTAACGTTCCGCAAAGTATTAATACTAATGGGGCGTCACTGAATGAGCGCTTAGTTAGTTTGCTAAGCTTTTAATAGAGTGTTTACATAATAGGTAAAAACTGCGAGTATAAATTTCAATCAAGTATTCACGCATCTAAATTTAAAAGGACGTTTAATTGTGGTAAAAATTGTAGTTAGCTTTTTATTTTTATTGGTACTTTGCGCCAATGTGTGTGCAGCGCAAAATAATGTACTAAACGTTGACCGAGCCATACCAAATAGCATGCACTTGTCGTTTCCAAACGATAATAATATAACGCCTAAAAAGTCTGACTTTTCTATTGCAAACTATGTACTTATGAGCAACAAAATAGGAGAGCGTTGGGCGGTTATTACCCTTACTAATTTAGCCTCTGGTAAGCGAGAGCTTAATCAAGAACACGTGTTAGCGCTGTTTGCAGATGGCAGCAGGCTAACACCAAGTGAATTTAAATTAGGCTTTAAAGGCAATCAAACACAGTCGGTAACGGTATCGTTTGCTGAGCATACGTTTCCTATTTTAAGTGTGTATACCAGTAATGATCAGTAACATGTTTTAAAATAAGTTAAATATGTAGCAATTGCTTTAGTTTATCGGCACCGGCTCTGCTGGTGCTTAGTTCAGATTTAATTTCGTCATTTACAATCACCATTAGCTTACCGTTAAACCAACGCTGTATTTCTTTAATGTGGTCAACGTTAACCAAATAACTTCGATGAATTCGTACAAAATTATGTGCTGCTAAAGCATGCTCAAGTTGATCGAGCGTATCGCTTAAATGATGAAATGTATCGCCATTCCACGCCAAACTATTGCCTTGCTCCGATTTAATAAATTTAATGTCACTTGGGGAGAGTAAAAATATACGTTCACCGTTTTTACTAATGAGCTTATTTATGGTGTTTTTGGTTAATGTAAAGGTTTGCTCGTGTTCTGGGTTGTTAACTTGGCAGTGGGCACGCTGTAGCTCTAGTTGCTGCTGCGCTTTGGCGAGAGCTTTTTTTAGCCTAGCAATAGGAAAAGGTTTGAGTAAGTAGTCAGTTGAGGCGTGCTCAAAAGCTTCAATTGCAAATTGGTCATACGCGGTTGTGTAAATAATAATGGGCTGGTAGTTAAGTAAATCAATAAGCTCTAAGCCGTTAATTTCAGGCATTTGTATATCAAGTAATACCACATCCGGAGTTAGCTCATTAATTAATGAAATGGCCTCTTTGCCATTTGTGGCCATACCCACTACTTCAACATGCTCCATTAAACTCAATTGATGGCTTAATTTTTCGCGAGCGGGAAGCTCGTCATCGGCAAATAATACGCGCATTTTAGTCATTGTGTTTGGCTGGTTTTTGCTGCTCATAGTGTTAGCTCCAACGTAACCACTGCACCATTATTATTGCTCAGTAGTACCTTACTTTTACCAAGTTGTTTAACGCGTTTTAGTATGTTTTTCATTCCTACACCACTGCCATGGCCGTGTTTTATTACCTCGCTCGAAAAACCCTTACCATTATCGCTAATTTGTATTTTAACGCCGTTAGGTAGCTCACTAAGCGTTATATTAAGTATTAACGACGTTTGTTTGGCGTTATGTTTAATGGCGTTTTCAATAATTGGTTGAATAAGTAGCGGGGGCAGCGATATGTTTTTAAGCGTATTGGGAATGTGGTAATTAACCTGAAGTTTATCGCCAAAGCGGGCTTTTTCAATATTTAGGTACTTTTCTATTATTGTAAGCTCTTGCTGTAAAGGTATTTGTTGTTGCTCTGCCGTGTCGAGGGAGTACCTTAAAATGTCAGCCAGTTCATGCAGTACTTCATCGGCTAAATCGGGGTTTGTATGAATATAAGCCGAAATTGTATTTAAGCTATTAAACATAAAATGTGGGTTTAGTTGGTAGCGCAATGTAGCAAGTTGGGCTTGTTTAAGCGCGTGTTTTTCGGCTGTTGCGCGTTTTTTGTTTTCAATAAAAATACTGGTAAAGTAAATACACGAGCCCCAAAGTAAGCCGTTAAAAACAACAAACACCCCCATCGATTTGTGCCCATCAAAAAGCTGTGTGAGAACTATATCGGTAAGCACATTACCAAGTGCCATAAATACAACTGCAATTAACCATTCAAACGCTATTTTGTTAATGTGTTTATTGCGCAGGTAAAAAATAACCGCTGCCGCACTCCAAACAGGAACCCAGTAAAAAGTAACAAACCACACGGTAGCAGCGAGTGCACTACCCGCAGTAAAGGGCGCAGAGTTAGCAATTATGAGCCCAAGGGCATAAGCGATATCTACAACAAGTAAAATAAAAAAGCTGTATTTATAAAAAGGATGTTTGAGCATAATAGGTGCTTCTTTTTGTAATTGATTAAACCATAACAAAAAACAGTCAAAACCCAAAGAGTTTGTGTTTTGACCGCTACTCTTTTAAAAGTAAGTTAGCTCTTTGATTTGTAGTGTATTTTTTAATGGCTCATTGCTTGCGCCTGGCATTTTACGCCACATTAAGTTTACTCCAGTTAATTGAGTGGCCGACCACGTAACGGGGCTACCAAAGCCAAATTGTTTAAATGTAGTGAAAGGAATATCAAGTGTTGTCCACTCATCGCGCGGTTTTAAAAGTACACTAAAGTGATCCCAATCTTTTACATCATTATGATAAACAGACAAAGCAAAAGGCGTGCTTGAACCTTTATACGTTAATCGAATACCTTTAAATGATGAGGCATCAGCCGGCGATGTAAATTTTATTTCAGCGCCTGCCCACGCGCCAAAGCTGGTTGGCTGTGTAATGGTTGTATCAATAGTTAAGCTGTTTTTATTTGTGGTAAGTGTTGCCACAGACTGACCACCCATTACCGAGTCGCTCAAGGTTTGCCATGGTGTATCACCGGTAAAATCATCAATAACATGTTGCGCTTGGCTGCTTTTTATTACTTCATTACAAGCGGGGCCTTGTGGTGTTATAGCCTTGTTTTGCGCAATTAAGGCTGGGCGGTCTACTTGTATACCTGATTTGTAAACCTCTGATATGGTGTGAACGTGGTTTATATCATCAAGCGGGTTTTGCTTAAGCATTACAAAGCTTGCCTCAAAGCCATTAGCCAGCTTGCCAATGCTCTCGGCTTTATTAATCGCTTTTGCGCCGTTAACAGTGGCTGCATTAATTATTTCACCATTTGTTAAGCCTGCTTTTTTAAGGGCATCTAACTCGTTGTGTAACCCAGTACCGTGCAGCGTGTAAGGGTTTCCGGCATCAGATCCTGTGCCTATAGTAATATTAGCTTTATGTAGCTTTTGTATATTTGCATAAGCGGTTTTTCGCTCCTCCCACGCGTGCTCTTTCCATTTTGAAGGTGCAGGCACGTTGTCAAACAAACACCCTTGAAGCTTTTCGGGAATGGTTTTTAGTAACTCGCTTTGTGAGCTTATAGTATGGTTATGCTTTTCATCGCTATGGTTATGATACACCGCAAGGGTAGGAATATAGGTTACATTATGCTGTTTCATTAGCGTAATAAATTCATCGTCAATCGCTTCGCTATTAATACCGTGCGCTAAAGCTGTTGCGCCGGCTTTAATAGCGCGTTTAGCATCATTTAATGTAGAAACATGCACAAAATACGGTAAATTAGCCGCTTTAGAGCGTTTACCTAGCTCGCTTAATTGGCTATCAGTTAACGATTTACCCACACCGCCAAAGGTTTCAATAACCGCTTTAGTTACATGTGGCTTAGTGCTTATATGTTTTTGCCATAGTGCTGCTATGTCTTCATCTTTTGCAATTTCGTATGCGTGGCCGCCAAACTGCGTGCCATGCCCGCCAGGGGTGGTAAACAAAGTACCCGCATAAAAAAGGTTAGGGGTTAGCTGGGCTGCTTTTAATTGCGCGGTTTCGTTTAGGGTTTGCTCAAACGAAAACAAATCAACAATATTAGTTACGCCTAAATACAAATTAGAATTAAAGTGCGATTTAACCGGCAAATACTGAAACTCAGTAAAGTTACTACCCGATGAGCCTAAATGTACATGTAAATCAATTAAACCAGGTATTGCATATTGGTTGTTGGCGTTAATTGTTTTATCTGCGTTTTGTAGTGGGTCAGTCGCTTTAGTAATACTTACTATTTTACCATCATCAATATACAGCGAACTCGGCACAGAAAAGCTTTGCGAGCTACTTTGGTATAAGCGAATGTTGTCGACCCGCAGGTCAATGGCGTGCGCACTAAAGTGGCTTGTTAAACTCAGTGCTATAACTGTTTTTGTAATAATGTTCATGACTATATTCCTTATCAAAATAGGTGTTTGGCGTTTTGTTGATAAGAAATTTAGCGAGCTTTTTAACCTGCTTCATTAATGTTTATCTGAATCGACATTATTAGAGGTTGAACCGACATAAAAGTAAATAAGCGTTGTGGTAGGGGGCTCGGGCTAACTAAATTAAGTTTTTAAAGGGCCGCTAAGAGCGGTCACTTTGGAGATTAACCGTCAGCTTAGTAGGCTAAGGCAATACTTTTTCTTTTACATATCACGAAATAACCCTCCTAAGCATAATATATAGCTAGCAATAACTTATATTTTTGCTAATAATAGAAGCCCATAAAACAATGGCGTCTTGAAATCAAAATAGGGAAAGTGTCCTTTGATAAAGCTGTTAGTTGTAATGCCATATCCAATATTCGTTTGACTATATGAGTATATTTAAAGAGAAGGAGTTTTTGTGAAAGAGCTAGACCCAAATAAAATAGCCGTAGAGTTAGTTAAGCAATTTGCTAAGCCAATTTTTGAAAGTTTTGGCAAGTTAACAACAGAAGCGCATGAGAAATTCAAAGTTACATTAAACACGTGTTTTTCTAAATATATCACTAGAAGCTATGACAAATACTCAAAAACAAAAACTCTTTTATATCGTGATGCCCCTGTAAATTTGAAAGAGTTTTACGTTAGAACTGATCTGGAATTAGGTTTCGGAAATAAAATTAAAGAATCAGAGTTTATTGAGCAATTGAAATCCAATAAAAGAACTATTGTCTCTGGAACAGCAGGCTCTGGAAAATCAACTTTTTGCAAAAGTATTTTCTTAGATTTAGTAGAAAAACCAATTGGTATATTTCCTATCTTCGTAGAGCTTAGACATCTAAACTCAGACGAAAATACAAGCTTATTTGACTTCATTCTAAAGAGTTTAACTGAAATAGAGCCTACTTTTACCAAGTCTCAATTAGATTATTCATTAATTCAAGGTAAGGTTTTGCTTATTTTTGATGGCTTCGATGAGCTTAATAATGAATTTAGAGAGAAGTATGAGAAAGAAGTCGTAAGTATAGCAGGTAAATATCATAATATTTTAATGTTGCTTTCAAGTAGACCTGATGGTCGCTTTCAATCTTGGGAAGAGTTTTACACATATAGAATTCTCCCACTAGATAAGGAAAAGTCAAAAGCATTAATAAATAAGCTAGATTACGACAGACAGGTTAAGCGTAAATTTTTGGAAATTCTTGACCAGAAACTATTTGAACAACATGAAAGCTTTGCGAGTAACCCTCTTCTGCTGACAATGATGTTATTAACATATGAACAAATTGCTGAAATTCCAAATAAAATACACTTATTTTACGAGCAAGCCTTTTTAACCTTATTCAATAAACATGACTCTTTAAAAAGTTTGTATAAAAGAAAGTCCTACTCTAACTTACCTCTAGATGATTTTAAAAAATTATTGGCTGCCTTTTCAGTTGTAAGTTACGCAGACAGAAAATACTATTTTTCCGAAGATGAGATTAATAAGTATTTAAAAAATGCATTAAAAATTTCAGGAATGGAACTTGATGAAAAGTTATTCTTAAAAGACCTTTTAGATACTGTTTGTATTATGCAAAAAGATGGCAATGGATATACATTTACTCATCGCTCTTTCCAAGAGTATTTCACCTCTATTTTTCTTGTAACTAATGCTTCTGAAAATAAATTTAAGTTAATTGATAAAATTGCGTTTGTTAATGATAGAGATGATGTCATACCTATGGTATTTGATATTAATAAAGACCTGTTGGAACAAGAGTGGATAGTGCCTAGAATGGAATCTATGGTAACAGAACTATCGATAGTACCTGATACAACAGAGGGGAAAGTTAAGTTGTTATCCTTAATGTATAAAGGCCTAACAGTACACGAAGGAGACGAACAAGAAGAGCAATGTTGTATTGCATTTAGACTTTATGAACGTGAAGGTGATCATACTCGATTTTTTCATATGCTCTATAAAATTTATGGGGATGAAATGCGTGAATATAATAAAAATCATGACGTTCTAGTAACAATAAACCAAGCTCATGAACAACTTATAAGTTTAATACTTGAAAACCATGGAGAAACTCTTAACTTTCTTAGTTTGGAAAATATCTCTCAAATTGATGATGAAATTATTACATTAATTTATCAGTCCAACTGCCACAAACATTTGGATCGAAATTTGAACTACATAAAAGAAAAGCTGATCTGTTTAAGAGAGAGGTATGCTAACAAGCAAGAAGAACTATCCGACCTGCTTTTTGGTTGAATTCAGTTAACAAGTGACTAAGGTTACCACCGTCCGCTTTTGGAACTCTTCAGCCACTCGACAACATAAAAAATTGATAATAATTGGCAAGGTATTTTACTGTGTCGGATGGCGCTTCGCTTATCCGACCTACACTTACACAAGTCGCTTATTTGGATTCACCTACTACCCAAAATAAAACGCTCATTCAACACTAATACCTTGGCTTAAAAGGTACTCCACTGCTGCATTAGTATGGGGCTTAAACGCCTTCCAACGGCCGATTGCCTTATTGTTAAGTGGTTGGCGTACTTGCACTTTACTTGCAGTAGATACCGGTGCGGTGTTTAAGTGAAAGTCTATACACTGTGCTTGCCACTCTAAATTACAAAAGCTAACTAACTCCTTTATTTGCTGCTCGGGCTGGGCGACTAGCTCTTCGTATTTTACTAATTTTATATTGCTGTGCAGGGCGCTAAAGTGCTGCATGAGTTTGTAAAAGCGGATATAAAATTTGGCTGTGTCGAGTAAATCGAGCGAGTATGCGTAGTAGGGGTTATTAATGGTAAATAACTGGCGGTAGTTACCAATGCAGGTGTCCATTGGGTCGCGTAGCATACAAATAATTTTAGCGTTTGGTAGGGCTTTAGTTATTAAGTCGATATAAAAAAAGTTAAACGGGAGTTTATCTATAAAGTGCTTATGGCTGCCGGTGGTTACGCGAGTGGCGTTTAAATACGTTGTCCCAAGCTGATCAAAATCAAGCTCATACGCTTTAGTGAGTGTTTGAGTATCGAGTACATGCGGTGTTTGAGTTTGGCTTAATTTTTTAACGCTTAGGCCAAAGTCTTGTAATTCACCGGCTGATTGTACGTCGCTGTGGCTCGATAAAATACGCTCAACCAGTGTGGTGCCAGAGCGGGGCATACCTAATACAAAAATAGGCTCTTGCGTTGGGCTGCCGTGTGTTAGCGCGTGTTTATGCTGCTCACTTAAATGTTTAATGTGTTCAAATAATGCGGCTGAGCTTTTATGATCAAACGGCTGCATAGCGCGTTTAGTGGCTTTTCCTTGCTCTAGGCTGTTAAACGCATCATCAAACTTGCCTATGTCTTGGTACTCTTTTGCAAGTGCGTGGCCAATGTGTAACTTTGCATCGGGGTGTGTTACTTGCTTAAACACGTTTTTTAAGCGCGCTATATGATTATTTTGTTGTGTGGCTTTGGTTAAGTCGCTTAATGCGAAATGGCTTGCATGGTGAAGTGGGTTTAGCGCAATGGCGCTTTCAAAGGCATTTTTGGCTTGTTCAAATTGGCCTAAAAATTTAGCGCTTACCCCTAAATTATAATAAAACTGTGGTTGCTGTTTATTTGCATGGTTAGCCAGTTCAATAGCGCAGTTAAAGTAGTTTAGTGCCTCTTTGTGCAGGCCTGCTTGTGTAAGCGCTACACCTAGGGTGTCGGCATCAAGACTCTTTTTTATTTGCTCAACAGGTATCGCTAAAGCGGTGTTTTTGGCTTTGGTAAGCTCACCTGTTAATGCGTAACACTTTGCAAGCTGCGCGGTGTATTCAATGCTTTTACCAAGGCTAAGGGCTTTTTCTATTAGCTTTATGGCTTTGTGAATTTGCCCTACGCGTAAATTAACCATGGCCAGTAAAAAGTAGCCATCGGCAAAGTCGCTTTTTTGAGTCACTAATTCAACGAGGGCTTTATGGGCACGTTGTATATTACCTTGGTTTAAATACTCAATGGCGCTTTGATGAAGGTGCTTTAAGTTTGGCTGCATGATGTTTGTTTTATTTATGTGTTAATAAAGAAAAAAGGCTCAAATAAATTTGAGCCTTATAACATTGTTTAAAAGTGACTATAAATTATATTTCAAATTTGTAGTTAAATTTAACGCCTACCGTAAGCGGGCGATTAATATAGTGGCCGTAGTTACGTTGTATGTCGGCGCCATTTGCTGATGTTATGTCTGCATCTGAGCGACGTACTGATGTAAATGCATATTTGTTGAATAGGTTATCAACATAAAGAGTTGTTGACCACTCATCGGCTGTTAATTTAGCAGAAATATTACTTAAGCTATAACCTGGCAGGGTTTCACCGTTGTCGTGCAGGCCTACTCTTGTGATTACATCACTTTGTGCGGTTAAACCGTAGTTAATATCAAGGGTTTTATCGCTAAATACATCTGTTTGATAGTTTACACCCATTGAGAACTGGTGCTCAGGCGAGCCCGGTAAACGGTCGCCGTCTTCTGCGCCATCGGTGCCATCGGCATTAAATAAAAATGGGGCGTCTGAGGTTAGCTCTGCTTTAGTGTATGCGTATGTTGCGTACACGGTAAACGAGTCAGATAAAATAGCACGGGTAGATAGCTCAATACCTTTTGCGTTGGCAGAGCCTGCGTTAGATAAGTACGGTAATTGACCTACATCTGTTGCGCCTGCAATTTGCGCATCTTCCCAATCTACATTAAATAAAGCGGCGTTAAAGTGTAATTGGCTTCTAAACCAGGTGCTTTTAAGGCCTAACTCGTAGTTTGTTGTGGTATCGGCATCGTAAAGCATTTCTTCTGGGCTACCACAACCGGCTTGGTTAGCTGGTAATGGATCAGGACATGGTGCTAAACCATTTGAGCCACCAATTCTAAAGCCTTCACTTACCGTTGCATAACCCATTACTGATGGAGTGAACTGGTATTTAGCGTTAAATTTAAATAGGCTGCCGTTGTCGTCTGCTTCATTTTTTTCAAAATTTAATGAAATCGCATCAGGTGCTGCGCCATCAAATAGGGTATTAAATAGCGGGAAGTCGACAGCAGATTCTGATTCAACGTCGTACTGGTACAAACGCATACCAATGGTCACATCTAGTTTTTCTGTTACTTGGTAACCTACTTCACCAAACAAAGCCGACTCTGTAATTTCTGTACGGTCTACAGAAAAGTACTCAAGTTGATCTGGACGAGATTGCGATGCGCCAAAGTTTTCTACGGCATAATCACCAAAGCCTGGGGTAAATTCTTTACTTGAGGCGTCTGTTTCTATTTTGTTGTAAAACGCGCCTACAATCCAATTTAGGTCGCTGTCGCTTTGCGATACTAAACGAAGCTCTTGCGTGAAGGTATCTTCTTCGTCAATTTCACGTGTGTATGATGAAAACGCAGGGAACTCTTCATAACCGTAATCTAGGCGGATAAGTAAATCGGTTTGGTCACGTTGGCCGTCGGCATCAAAGCTTGAAATACCGGTTGCGGATACAAGCTCTGCAAAACCTAAATCGGCTTTTAGCTCAAGGCTTAATAGTTGATCTTCTTTTTCGCGCGGCTCTTCATAACGATAAGCCGACTCGTATTTACCTACAATATCGCTTAAACCGTTATCGTCGTTTAGGCTGTTGTAATGAACAATTGAACGGCCTTCGCTGTCTTGGTTTTGGTAAAAGTAATTAAGTGTCCCTTCAAATGTTTCGCTTGGTTTCCAACGTACAGAAATACGGCCTGTGGTAGTTGTTTCGCCGTTAGCATCTTCAACATTTTTAATATTGTTGTTTACTTCTTCGGCGTTGCTCCAATCAGGATCCGGTAGCGATACACCTGGCTCACGCACTGTGTAAGCATAATCAATAAAACCTGGGTCTTCGTATACGTTTAAGCTTGCACGTACTGCCAGTTCATCTTCAATAAGTGGCAGGTTTACTATAAAGCCGCCTTCGCCGCCTAACGAGTCACTTTCTTGGGTTTGAAACATATCGCCAAATATTTCTACCGTTGTAAAATCAAGCTCTGGCTCTTTAAGCATGTAACGAATTGCGCCGCCTAAAGTACCAGCACCATAAAGGGTACCTTGTGGCCCGATAAGTACTTCTACACGCTCTATGTCGACTAAACGCATATCAACTGACACTGGAATTTCGTTAACGTATGTGGCTACGGTGCCGCCATCTGATGATGGACCCGACGAGTTAGTGTTTAAACCACGTACTATAATTGGTGAGCCTGAGCGACCACCTTGATCGGTAATTGTTAAACCAGGTACCCAACGCGCTACATCGGCTAGTTCGCCAATGTTTTGATCTTTCATTACATCGGCATCAAGTGCGGTAATGTTTAGCGGTGCATTTTGTACAGATCCGCTGCGTCTTGTTGCTGTAACTTCGATTACTTCGAGTGATTTGTTTTTAGCGGTGGTTTCTTGTTGTGCCACCGCCGAGTTAGAAAATAAAAATGCGCCAGTTACAGCGCTCGAAACAGCCAAGGTTAGCAAGCTTGGTTTAAACATAAAAAGTGATCCCCAGATTCAAAATTTAACACCAGTTAATATAAGTTAACCAGTTTATCAGGGAGTTAAAGTGGTGGGAATATTAAAATTGAATTTAAATTCACTTTTTTGGAATAAATATAGCTAGTTACACAACAAAAAATTATATAAATATGTATAACATCCAAGTAATTGGCTAATTAAGGTACAAGGAAGCATATTTTACTCGTTGAGCAAATGTAAATAGCCATTCATATTAGTGAATGTATTAATACGGTTAAAAAACCTATAAGACCCTGTTGAATGTTTTGCTCAACGGTATTTATTCTCGTTTTGACACTATAAAAGTGAAGTTTGATCCCCATTAACCCTTCATACCGTAAGCTATAGCATTTCGTACTAAAGTACGCGTATATAAGGAATATTTATGAGCCAATTATTCTCACCTTTAAAGCTCGGTGAACTCACTTTAGACAACCGCATTATTATTGCGCCTATGTGCCAGTACTCAGCAAACCAGGGGTCTGCCAGTGATTGGCACACTATTCATTTAGGGCAACTGAGCTTAAGTGGTGCAGGGCTATTAATTTTAGAGGCCACCGCGGTAAGCCCTGAGGGGCGCATTAGTTACGCCGATTTAGGGCTTTGGAATAACGAAACCCAGCAAGCACTGGGCAAAAGCTTAAAAGCGCTTAGGCAATACAGTCCGATGCCTATTGGCGTTCAGCTTGCGCATGCAGGGCGAAAAGCATCTACTGAAAAACCATGGGATGGCGGTGGTGCAATTGGACCTAGCGAAGACAACGGCTGGCAAACACTTGCGCCTTCAGCCATTGCCTACGATGACAACGCCTACCAACCTAAGGCTATGACAAAATCGGATATAACCCAGCTAATAAACGATTTTGTAAGTGCAGCAAAACGCGCTGATGAGCTAGGGCTTGATTTAATTGAGCTACATGGTGCGCATGGTTATTTGTTACACCAGTTTTTATCGCCTCTTTCAAACAAGCGTGATGATGAATATGGGGGCAGTTTGCAAAACCGTATGCGCCTTGTGCTTGAGGTGTTTAAAGCACTAAGAGCTGAATTTGCAAGCCATAAACCGGTAGGCATTCGTATCTCTGCTACTGATTGGGTAGAAGGGGGTTGGGATTTAGCACAATCTATTGAGCTTGCTAAAGCATTAGACAAGCTTGGCTGCGATTTTATTCACGTAAGTACAGCAGGGCTAAGCCCAGAGCAACAAATACCGGTTAAACCTAACTTTCAGGTACCATTTGCAACCGCTATTAAAGAGGTAGTAAGTATGCCGGTAATAGCCGTAGGTTTAATCACTGAGCCACAACAAGCAGAAGATATTATTAGCGAGCAGCAAGCCGATGGCGTAGCACTAGCGCGAGGTATTTTGTATAACCCGCATTGGCCTTGGCATGCTGCAGCGCAGCTTGGTGCAACCGTTAATGCGCCTAAACAGTACTTGCGATCTAGCCCGCATGGGCAGCCTTCACCTATTAAGTAACTTACATTTTTACATTTACCATGGCTACCCACTGCATTTATATGCAGTGGGTTTTATTATTTATAAATTAGAGTTATTTATGAACCAATCACGTGCACAGCCAGTGCAAATAAGTAATACCTTAGTGAGCATTATTGCTCTGTGCTGTGGCCTTATTGTGGCAAATATTTATTATGCCCAACCTATTATTGAGTTATTAGCGCCCGATGTGGGTTTAAGTGCGCACAGCGCCAGTTTTATTGTGTCGCTTACACAAATTGGCTATGCAATGGGACTGTTTTTTTTAGTGCCATTGGCTGATTTAGTCGAAAACAAACGCTTAATGCTCATTACCTTAGCCATAACATTTTTAAGTTTAATAGGCGCAGGCTTGGCGCAAAGCCCAAGTGTAATGTTGCTATTATGCTTATTGGTGGGGGCGAGCTCTGTATCGGTACAAGTATTAATACCGCTTGCTGCGCATTTATCCTCAGATGAAAAACGTGGGCAAGTACTGGGCAATATAATGGCAGGGTTGCTACTAGGTATTTTATTAGCCAGGCCAGTTGCAAGCTTGATAGCCGATCATTTTGGTTGGCGAGCCGTATTTTACTTTGCCGCAGGCTGTATGGCATTTATAGCTAGTGTTATATATTTTGCTATACCGAGCAGGCAACCGGCACACAATACAACGTACTTTAAGTTATTAAAATCGCTTAAGCAGCTAATAATACAGCAGCCAGTGCTGCGTCAGCGGGCATTGTATCAGGCGCTTATGTTTGCCTCTTTTAGCTTATTTTGGACCAGCGTACCGGTTGTATTAGCCAGAGAATATGGCTTATCGCAATCGCAAATCGCCTTATTTGCTTTAGTAGGCGCAGCTGGTGCTATTACAGCCCCTATTGTTGGGCGTTTAGCCGACAAAGGTTACACGCATCAGTTATCGTTACTTGCAAAAGTGATTGCTGCTGCGTGCTTTTTACCCAGTATATTTGATCTTCCGCACGGTATTATTATTTTAGCGCTTACGGGCATGTTTATTGATTTTGCTGTGCAGGCAAATATGGTACTGGGTCAGCGGGTGGTATATTCATTAGAGCCGCAAAGCCGAGCTCGCTTAAACGCCATATACATGACCAGTATTTTTGTAGGCGGAGCGCTTGGCTCGTTAATGGCAAGCCCGCTATACGAAGCTGGTGGCTGGGAAAGCGTGGCGTTAGTGGCAGCGGGTATGCCAGTTATATCACTAGTCGGCTATTTAATGACAAGTAAAAAGTAGCGCGATACAAGTTATAGCGAATTTTGTTATTTAAAAGGCCAGCGCAGTTATGTGCTGGCCTTTTTATAGAGGCGATTATTGTTTTTTAACACTCGAAAATGAGCTACCCACCGAGGCTATAATCACCAATAATATAGCCAACCATTGCCACAAGGTTAATAACTCGCCAAGTATAATAAACCCAGCAAGGGCGGCAAATGCAGGCTCTAAACTTAGCATAATGCTAAACCCTTGAGCGGGCATATTACGCAGTGCAACCATTTCAAGTGTATAGGGCAGTGCACTTGATAAAATGGCAATGCCAATGCCCAGCGGTATAACACTCCATGTAAATGCACTGCTTTGTAATATGCCGCCATAAGGTACAAGTACAATGGCTGCTACGGTCATGCCGAGTGCGACCGTTGCGCCGCCCGAGCTTTGCGTGCCGGTTTTTTTGCCAAATAAAATATAGGCTGCCCAGCAAGCACCGGCACCTAGCGCGAGTATTACGCCAATTGGGTCTAGACTTTCTTGGCTGCTCATATCGGGCAGTAACAGTAAAATACCCGCAATTGCACACGCCACCCAAAATAAGTCGCGCTTAGCGCGTGAGCTAAATAACGCCACCGCTAATGGGCCGGTAAATTCAAGCGCAACACCAATCCCTAAAGGGATACGTTCAATGGCGTAATAAAATAAAATGTTCATTCCGCCTAGGCTTAAACCGTATACCACAATTGATAACCGATTCCCCTTAGCTGGTAGGTGTTTCCACGGTTTAAATATTAAACACAAAATAAGTGCAGAAAAGCCAAGCCTAAGTGCAGTAGTGCCTTCGGGGCCAACAACAGGAAATAACTGCTTAGCAAATGAGGCGCCAGATTGAATTGTGATCATTGCTAAAATAACGCACACAAGCGCGAGCAAAAAGTCTTTAGTGGATGATTGCATTGTTTTCCTTGGTAACAATCGTCTAGTTTTGCGCAGTGTATCTGTTTTTTATTGGCTAAGTAATAGCTTGTAAGGCATACACATTAAATTTGGGAGGGAGTAACTAATATGTGCGATGAATTAGCGTAGCTGATTATGCATAACTAAAGGCAAAAGCTGAGTGTCTTAAAATAAAAAAGCCAGCGAATAGATCGTTGGCTTATAAACGTTTAGGTCGTTTTAGTGTGTTTTGCTAGCACTTTTAACTAGGCCATCTAAAGAATAAAGGCCACGTTTTTCATCATTTTTACGTTTGATTTCTTCAAGCGCACGCGCTTCAACAGCGTCAAATAATGCATTAATTAAACGGTTAAAGTGTTTATGCATTGCGGTACGTGCGGCGCTTGCATCGTGTGTTTGCAGCGCGTTATAAATAGCGGTGTGCTCATCCATTACGCAATCGTTATTGTTTTTACACACACTGCCATAATCAGCCACAATTTGTGAATTGTTTAAACGTAAATCCCATAAATTTGCCACTGCATACTCAAGGGCTTTGTTACGTGTAGCACGCGCTATAATTTCGTGAAACTCGCGGTCTGCTTGCTCTACATATAAGCCTTTTTCCATGGCTATTAGCGTTTGCTTTAATTGAGCTAGTTCTTCATCGGTGATTGATTGAGCGGCAAGTGCGGCTATTTCACCTTCAATGAGTGCGCGAGCTTGTGTTAGCTCAAAAGCGCTGATCTCTTTTGTTTTTACAGATGTTTCTTGTTGTTCTATTACATAAACGCCTGAGCCGGTTTTGACCTCTACGCGGCCTCGTACTTCTAGTGCAATAATAGCTTCACGAATTGTTGGGCGGCTTACGTCAAACATGTCGGCAAGTTCTCGCTCTGGTGGTAAACGACTCCCAGCAGAAAACTCTCCTTGGTTTATCAAAGCTTCAACTTTATCAACAATGCGCCAAAATAAGCGACGGTTTCCCATATTCTACCTTTATTACCTTAAGGAATAGCGGCTAATAGGCTCAAATAGCCTAAACCTACTGTTATTAGCAGAGGTTACCCCAAAATTCACTATTATGTCAAAATTCTAAAGTGATGTAACGGTCATATAATATTATAAATGAGTGTTAACCTATTTATGTTACCAATTTAGTATAAATTTTAATAATTGGCTAGCTTGGTTGGTCATGTTTTTGTGTGCTAAGTTAACTTTGCTCATTTATATAAGCGTGCTTAGAGCAAGCTAACTTTAATGGATTGAAATGTGTGCAATCTAGGCGCGGGTTAATGGTGGTGCGAGGTGAGTAACCTAGTTCGCCTAATAACTGGCGCTGCCTTGGTTGAATGGTGAATAGATTTATGCAAATTAAACCATTAAAAATCTACACGCTTAAATAAAGAGCCTGTGTAATTTAGCTGTACCTAATAAAAAATAAGTAAGCACATAATTACAACTAGGCTCTTGCCTTGATTGCCCACGGATGGGGGTCAACTTTAGTCCGCTGCTGCGTTTTTATCATTAGGGTAAACTACCCCAAGCTGTTTTCTTGCGGTATCAAGTACGTTCATTACGTCGCGGGCAAGCTGATGTGTATTAACATCTGACTCTCGCTTTTGCGCGTTTATGGTTTGCATAAAGTGCGCAACTTCGTATTTCATAAAGTGCTCATCAAATTTATCTGAAATAACCTCAACCTCCCCGTTATTGGCAACAAACTCTATGTGTTTTAACTGCGACACGGCATGTATTCGTAAGCGTCCGCGCTCACCTTGTATTTCGGTGATGTTATCGCCTTGAGAAATTTTAGAGTAGCTAATAACGGCTTGTTTATCATCGTAATTTAATAATACGTCGCCTGCGCCATCTACGCCTGTATCTAATAGTACCCCACTGGCACTCACGCGCTGTGGAGCGCCCCAAAGTGCTATAAGTAGGTAAAGTGGATACACACCTAAATCGAGCAAAGCGCCATTGGCAAATTCCGGTAAAAAGGTATTTGGGCGTTCGCCGTTTTTGTATTTATCGTAGCGTGATGAGTACTGACTGTATTGGCCAATAAACTTACGGGGTTTACCAATTTTACTCAGCGCATTTTTAAGTCGCGCAAAGTTTGGCAAATGCGTGGTCATCATTGCTTCCATGTAAAGGCGTTTATTGGCATTAGCTGCAGTTAAAATAGCATTTAGCTCTTGGCTATTAGCGGCTGAAGGTTTTTCGCCTAGTACATGTTTGCCTGCTTCAAGGCACATTACTGCATATTGCTTGTGTAGGCTATTTGGCGCTGCAATATACACCGCATCAACATTGGGGTCTTGGCATACCTGCTCAATTGAGGTGAAAATTTTTACATCGGTATTGGGGTGATTAGATAAAAAGGCTTCGCCGCTTGATTGCTTGCGTGAGCACACACCGTATAAATTAAATGCAGGTAACGTATTTGCTGCGCTTAATAGAGTATCACTAATAAAATTTGTACCGACAATGACAAAGTTCATGCCTGCTCCTTAGCTTAAATAATAAGAGCCGTTACTTTAACATTTTTTTTGCCCTGTATGCTTTAGGGCGTGTTGACCTTTGGTGGTTGAATTTACAGCAGTATGTTTGGTTTTTAGGCAAGGCAGAGCCTATGTAGTGTGGTTATTCCCCATAAATAGGCGATAACGCAGCATAAAGACCAAACATGCGCTGCCCTATGGGTTCTTTCTAGGGACGATTGACTCTTTGTTGCTCGATTTTTACTTAGCCCACTAGGTTACAAACCTCGCGCCGCGATTAAATCGCCCCTAGATTGAATAAATTTCAATCCACAAAGTTCGACACGCCCTAGGAGAATACCCAAACCAGCGTTTAACACTTGCGCATAAGGTTGCCTGTTCGTGATAGCCTAAAAGCATTGAAATAGTGCTGATAGAGTATTGTTTTTGAAGCAAGTAATGCGCTGCTAGCGCCCGACGTGTGGTGTCTTTAAGTTTTACAAAGCTGGTGTTATGTTTAGCCAATTCACGGTGCAAGGTACGCGGGTGCATATTAAGTGCCTCGGCAATAGTTTGGTTTGAACACTGATAAATAGGCAGCATTGGCCTTATTAGTGCGCTTACTTGGGCAGGTAATGAGTGACTGTGTTCGTTGCGTTTAGCTAAAAAATTAAAGGCCGCGCTGGTTTTATCAAGGTTGTTGTGGTTAAGCTTTATCGATAAGTCGGCTTTGTTTATTACAATGCCCGCACTGTTGCGGTGCTCTATTACTTTACAGCCAAAATAGGTTTTGTATGCGAGTGTATTAGTTGCCAGCTTTTGCGGTAAAAACACAGTGCGAGGCTTGCACTGATTATTACTTAATTTTTTTATTATGCTCATGGCTAAGCCAAGCGTGAGCTCTATGGCTTGGTTTATTTGTGGCAGGGGCTTTAGGTTAAATTCAAACGATAAAAATAAGCTCTCGTCATTATCTAATGAGTGCGTTGTTAAGCACAATGCGGGGCTGTGTAAGTGTAAATATTTAACCACCCAGCTAAGCGCTTCTTCTAAATTAGTCCCACTTTTAGCGGCTATGGCTATGTGGCCTAAAATATCAAAGTTTTGTTTATTTGCTAATTTAAGCCCAAAGCTTGGGCAGTTAAGGGTGTGGCTGCAGTACTCTAATAAATTTGCATAGCTCAAGTAGGGTAAATATTGGTTTTCAAGGTTATTAAAGTCGACAGTGACCTTACAGGTTTTCATTACGCTTGCTGGGTCTGCGCCAAGTTCTTTAATTAACGAGTCTATTGAATATAAAGAGGTGGCACGTATTTGGCTGCTCATACACTGGCGCTGTAAATTAAAGAAGGTGTCTAAAAATATCAAGTTTTTAGGATTTAATCTATGCACTATAGAGCGAATAGCACGCTGCAATAAAACTGCTTATTTACAACTGCATGGATGCACAAAGCAAAAGCCGCTACCAATAACACCTAAATAATGATGATGCAAAGGCACTTATGAGTAACCACACGTTTGATTATATTATTATTGGCGCAGGCAGTGCAGGTTGTGTGCTGGCAGCGCGTTTATCAGAAGATCAGCATATAAGTGTGTGCCTAATAGAGTCGGGCGGTAGCGATAAGAGCGCTTTAATACAAATGCCTGCGGGTATTGCGGCCAGTGTGCCATACGGCATAAATAGTTGGCATTACAACACGGTACCGCAAAAGGCGCTTAATAACCGATGCGGCTTTGTACCGCGGGGCAAAGTGCTTGGTGGGTCAAGCTCTACTAATGCCATGGTGTATATACGCGGTAATAAATACGATTACGATAACTGGGCACAAAATGGCAACCTTGGGTGGGACTACAACAGTTTATTGCCCTATTTTATAAAAGCCGAAAACAATAAAACGTTTAATAACGCGTTACATGGCACAAAAGGGCCATTGCATGTGCAAGAGCTGACTAAGCCAAGTGCGGTAAACTCTTGCTTTTTAAAGGCGTGTGTTGAGCAAGGAATACAGTTAATTGACGATATAAATGGCGCTGAGCAACATGGAGCACGGCTTTCACAGGTTACGCAACATAATGGTGAGCGCTGTAGTGCTGCAAAAGCGTATTTAACACCGCACTTAGATAGGCCTAACCTTAGCGTGTTTACCCACAGCCACGTTAATAAAATTATAATCAAAAATAAGGTCGCCCACGGCGTAGAGCTTGAGCGCGGCGGTAAAATTATTACATTAATGGCCAAAAAGGAGGTGCTTTTAAGCGCCGGTGCAATTAACTCTCCACAAGTGTTAATGCTTTCAGGAATTGGCCCTAAAGCGCATTTAGCAGCGCATAACATACCACTGGAACATGCACTGGAAGGAGTAGGGGGTAATTTACAAGATCACTTAACCGTGGTGCCTTTGTGTAAAGCAAATACAGCAAAAGGCACCTTTGGGGTAAGTGTAAAAGGCGCTGCAAGTATTATTAAAGGGTGTGCGCAGTGGTTTAGTAAACGCAGCGGAGTGTTAACCAGTAATTTTGCTGAGTCACATGCGTTTATTAATGTATTGGATAATTCGCCTGCACCGGATATTCAACTTGAGTTTGTAATTGGGTTGGTGGACGATCATAGTCGCAAAGTTCACCTTGGCCATGGCTATAGTATTCACAGTAGTATTATGCGCCCCAAAAGCCGAGGGACAATAAGGCTTGCCAATAGCGATCCACGCAGTGCGCCGCTTATCGACCCTAATTATTTAAGCCACCCTGATGATTTATTGCTTATGCTTGCAGGGCTTAAAAAAGCGCTGCGTATTATGCAAAGCCCCGCCTTTGATAAAATTCGTGGTAACTTTGTTTACCAGCTTGATGTAAATAACGATTCCCAACTTATTGAATTTATTCGCCAAACTGCCGATACCGAATATCACCCTGTGGGCACCTGTAAAATGGGCACCGACAATATGGCGGTGGTTAATAGCAAACTACAAGTACACGGGATACGCAGCTTAAGGGTTATTGACGCCTCAATTATGCCAACCATAGTAACAGGTAACACAAACGCACCTGTTATTGCTATTGCTGAAAAGGCCGCTGATTTAATTAAATTGAGCTATAAAACAGGGTTATAAAGTGTGGTTGTAAAAGTCAGTAAGCCACGCCTGCCAGTCATCTTCTAGCTTAAGCATTTGTTGGTGCTTTTTAGCGTTAAGGTGTTTGTTTTCATCTTCGGTGGCAATAAAAGGGCCTACCCGACAAAGCGAGCAATGATTTTCACCTAAATACGCAGGCTTTGTAAGGTGCGTGCTTAGTTCGTCAGATTGCGCCGAGATTGCTTTAGGCGTAAACACATAAGTGATGCCACTGGTGTCTTTTACGTGTTTGTCACGGTCTACGTTTCTTATTTTGTAACCATCAAACTGGTTAATATCAAAAGGCATTTGGCCCGCGTACTTAGCCTCAAGGCCATTACTTAAGCTGCCTTCAATATTCCACTCGCGATAGGGTTTTACATCTTTTGAGGTTATGTAGCAAAGCATAGGGCCGCTCTTGTCGAGCGCGTAATTGTTAGCGTATTTAATAAATTGATGTAGTAACGCGCGATTAAGCACGTTCATGCTGGTTTTTTGAGTGTTGCTTTCAAATGCTTCGCGCCCGACAAAGGCTGGAATAAGCGGAAACTGAAAAATAACCACATCAAAGCTGTGCTGGTGCGCAGCTAATTTTTGCCAACATAAATGGTTCGTTACATCAAAGCAATTAATAACCTCAACATGACACTTTTTTAAACTACTTAGCGCATTGTGCTGGTATTTTTGCTCTATGGTTTCGGCGCTATCATAAGTAGATGCGACTAACTTTGCCGGTTTTATATGATTAACCACCGCATTAGAGAACGATAGATCGCCATCGCCTACGGTGAGAATTCGCCAATTAGGATTTAAATACATAACTTAATTAGATTTGTGAGTGTTTTGATCTGCACTTTGAGTATTTTGAGCTGTATTAGCACCATGCAAACGATGAAACGCAAGGCGTGTTTTAAGCCCTTCAATGGCTATTTGCTTTAAAATTAAATTAAAGGTAATTAAAATAGCAAATACAATATGAATAGGGCCATGTGTAAAACCCGCCTCTGGGTTATAAAGCGTAAGCCCAAACAACATAAATAGCACCACTAACAGTATTTCTATTAATTGGTTTGAGTAAAAGCTGAGCCGGCCTTCATTTTTGTGATCTTTTTTAATACTAATAGCGCAAAAAAACGGAATAACTTTAATTTTAAAAGCGGCGTTTTTTTCTACGTAGTTTTCGCCAAGCTCGTTAAGCTGCTGGCGTAATGTATCAATCATGGTGCGTCCTTAAATAGCAGTGCGCGGATGTTACACTATTACGCCTAGTAGGTTAAGCAGCGCAAGGTTATTTTGGGTAAAGGCTCATACCAATGGTGAGTATGTGACACACAAATACCACTGAGGTAAGAATAAAGCGCATTTTTTGATAATCGCGATGGTAGGTTTGCCATTGTGGTGTGGCTTTTTCAAAGATAAGAACTAACCAAAAACTAGCCCCTAACCAGGCAAGCGCCCACTCCAGCGGGATAAACGATAAAAATGGTACGGGTATAACAGGCACAACCGCTTTAATTGCATCGCTGTAGCTTTGCATCCCAGCGCGCCATAAATTGCCCGCCATAAATGCCAGTATAGCAATGCTATAAAAAGTAAAAAACTCCAAGTTAACGCTATTACTGCCAAACATAAGCGGCCACGCTACGCAGCCTAAAAAGGGTAGTAACCCCAAATAGCCAAGTTGAATATGATTAACAAATTTTTCCATTACAGCATGCCTTATGTTGTGTGTTTTTTAGCGCGGCTATTGTAGCAGTATTCTTAGCACTTACAGGTAATAAATCGTTTACGAATAGAAGAGCTAGATAGTTCAATCTTAAAAATCGATTGTTTTAATCTAAACAATCAATTTTATTTAGTTAATCAATGGGCTTATTGTATTAATCAAGCCAACGCGAAAGGCCACACATTTTGGCTGCGTTGAGTAACTTTAAAACACTTTAAATATAAATGAGGAATACTATGAGCACTTCATTGATCAACACAAAAATTCAACCTTTCAACGCAACTGCATACCACAATGGTGACTTTGTAGAAGTGTCTGAAAAAGACGTACTAGGTAAGTGGTCAATCTTCTTCTTTTACCCTGCAGATTTCACGTTTGTATGTCCTACTGAGCTTGGCGATGTTGCTGATTACTACGAGCAGCTTCAAGAAATGGGTGTAGAAGTTTACTCAGTATCAACTGATACTCACTTCACGCATAAAGCATGGCATGACACGTCAGACACTATTGGTAAAATTAAATTTCCAATGATTGGCGACCCAACTGGCCGTATTACTCGCAGCTTTGGCGTTATGATTGAAGATGACGGTCTTGCACTTCGCGGTACTTTTGTAATGAACCCAGAGGGCGAAATCAAAGTAATCGAAACGCATGACCTAGGTATTGGCCGTAGCGCTAAAGAGTTAGTACGTAAAGTACAAGCTGCACAATACATTGCAACTCACGACGGTGAAGTTTGCCCTGCATCTTGGCAGCCAGGTGAAGACACACTTGCTCCTTCACTAGACCTAGTTGGTAAAATCTAAATACAAGTTTACCCACTTTTATGAGGGCAGGTAACTGCCCTTAAACCAATAAATATTCGTTTATTGGTGCCTCCTATATCAACTCGGACTCATTAGCACATGCATTGCTTGGCGTGGGAGGCTTGCTGTTTAAATTTTCCTAAAAAGGGTTAAGCCATGTTAGATAACAACATTAAAAATCAATTAAAAAGCCATTTTGAATCGCTTACTCAACCTGTTGAGCTGCTTATTGCCTTGGATGACAGCAAAAAATCAGCAGAAGTAGAAAGCTTAGCAAACGATTTAGCCTCGCTAAGCGATAAGTTTACGGTAGTGAGCAACCCCGATTCGAGCGCACGTCGCCCATCTATGGTTGTGCATTCACCTGAAAAAAACACCCACATTACGTTTGCTGGCGTACCTATGGGTCACGAATTTACAAGTTTAGTGTTAGCGCTTTTACACACTGGCGGACACGCAAGTAAAGCAAAAAGCGAAGACATTGAACAAATAGAATCACTCAATCAAGAACTTAATTTTGAAGTATACATAAGCTTAAGTTGCCAAACATGCCCGCAAGTAGTGCAGGCGCTAAATACAATGGCAGCAACAAACAGCAAAATTAAAGCAACAATGATTGACGGCGCACTCTTTCAAGACGAAGTAGAAGAGCGCAATATTTTAGCAGTACCAGCTGTGTACTTAAATGGCGAACCATTTAGCCAAGGTGCATTAAGCCTGACCGACATTTTAAATAAAGTAGACACTAAAGGCGCGGCTAAACAAGCTGCAGCATTAAGCGAAAAAGACGAGTTTGATGTATTAGTAGTAGGTGGCGGACCTGCGGGTGCCTCAGCCGCTATTTACTCTGCTCGTAAAGGGTTAAACACCGGTATAGTGGCCGATAGATTTGGTGGCCAAGTTGCCGATACGTTGGCTATCGAAAACTTTATTTCGATTAAAGCCACTGAAGGTCCAAAGCTTGTTGCTCAGCTTGAAGAGCATGTTAAAGAATACGATGTAGATGTAATGCATAACCAACGCGCAGCAGGGCTTGGTCGCGGTAGTAATGGTTATGAAATTACCCTTGAAAACGGGGCTACTTTAAAAGCTAAATCGCTTGTTTTAGCAACCGGTGCACGCTGGCGTGAAATGAACGTACCTGGTGAGCAAGAATATCGCGGCCATGGCGTAGCTTACTGCCCACACTGTGATGGTCCGCTATTTAAGGGTAAGCCTGTTGCCGTTATTGGTGGTGGTAACTCGGGTATAGAGGCGGCTATCGACTTAGCTAACATTGTAGAGCATGTAACGGTACTTGAGTTTGCTGATACGCTGCGCGCTGACGAAGTCCTTATTCGTAAAGCGAATAGCTTAAGCAACATCACTATTATTAAAAATGCGCAAACCACTGAAGTAGTAGGCGATGGTAAAAAAGTAACCGGACTTAATTACACTGACCGTGTAACAGGCGAGGAAAAATCATTAGCACTTGCAGGTATTTTTGTACAAATAGGTTTGATCCCTAATACCGAATGGTTAAAAGAGAGCGACCTTACACTAAGCAAATTTGGCGAGATAGAAATTGACGCTAAAGGCGCAACCTCATTACCGGGCGTTTACGGTGCGGGTGACGCGACAAATACGCCATTTAAACAAATCATTATTGCAATGGGTAGTGGTGCAACAGCAAGCTTAGGCGCGTTTGATTACTTAATTCGCCATAGCGAGCAAAGCAACCAAGACCAAAATGCAGCTTAATAGGCAAATCGTCTCTTGATGTAACAGCAATAGGTACACCCAAAAGCTGTTTGTTAACCCAAGCCGCCCTCTCCAAAGGCGGCTTTTTTAATGCTTATAACAATATCTCTATTAATCACAGCCGCCAGAATCCCCACCGCAATCATTATTAGAGTGTGAGTTATTACTAGCATAAATTGAAGAGTCAGTGCTTGTATAAGTTGAACGGCCTTGTGATGCCTTACCACTGATAAACGTAACTAATAGCAATACGCTTGATACAATAACAACGATTATTGATGAACCCCATTGCCCTGTAGAAATGCCTTTAAATATGGCTAACAACAGTACAGTAAAAAGTAATGTTCTTATTATATTTCTCATAGTATGTCCTTACTAAATTAAAGCGAATTTACTTTAGCTGTATGTTCTAAGGCATTAGAAAGCGCTTTTTCTATGTGCGGAAGCTTAAACGGCTTAGAGACAAACATATCCATGCCTGCTTGCTGGCAAGCTAGTTTATCTTGCGACGATGTATTAGCAGTTAGCGCTACAATGTAGGTGCTTTCGCTAGGGCAAATACGTTGCGCTCTCAGCGTTTTAGTGGCTTCAAAACCATCCAGGATTGGCATAATGCAATCCATAAAAATAAGGTCGTAATGCTTTTGCTTACACTTAAAAATAGCGTCTTGGCCATCAATGGCGCAGTCGGCTTTTACGTTTAACTTATCAAGAGAGGCATCAAGCACACGGCGGTTTATATCGTTGTCATCAACAATAAGTACACTGAGCGAGTGGCTGTTTAACTCAATTTTTGATTGAATGTCGTCTATTATTTGCTCTTTACCAAGCTCTAGCGGAATATTAATACTAAACGTTGAGCCTTTTTGTAGTTCACTCGTCACCTTTATTGTGCCGCCCATGTATTCTACAAGCTCTTTTATAATTGCTAGGCCAAGCCCTGTGCCCCCTTTATTATTTTTAGCGTCAACCTCTTGTGTAAACGGCGAAAATAAAGACTCTAAAAAGGCAGGGGTCATCCCGCGACCAGTGTCAGAAACAGTGATACCAAGAGATAGCGCATCGTTATTATTTATGAGCTGTGTTTTAAGTTTTACATGGCCTTGCTCGGTAAATTTTAATGCGTTACTTAATAAGTTAGAGGTAATTTGGCTCAGGCGTGTGCTGTCGCAAAAGGCCCAGCAGCTATCATCAATTGTATTTTCTATGATTAATCCAACATGGGTTTCTTTAAATAACGGGGTATATAAAGAGGCTAAATCACTAAATATGGTTTTAAGCAGTATATCGGTTGGCTCTAGTTTTAATTCACCATGATTAATTTTAGAAAAATCGAGTACTTCGTTGATAATATTAAGTAAAATATCAGCGCTGCGTAGCGCTATTTTTATTTTTTCGTCTCGTTTTTCAGTGTCTTTTTCATCTATTAAGGTGGTGAGCATGCCGGTTATGCCATTTAGGGGGGTGCGTAACTCGTGGCTAATTTTAGCAAATAGCATACTTCTATCTTCTAACATATGCTCTGCTTCGGCTTTTTTCTTTTTTAGCGCTTCTCTAAGTAAGATTGATTCGGTAATGTCTTGAAATGTACCAAATAGCCTTATGCAATTACCTTCGTGAAACTCGGCTTCGCCAAAAGTCGAAATCCAAATTTCTTGGTTTTGTGCAGTGATAACCTCAAGCTCTAAATCCCATTTTTCACCTTTGTTTATGGCGTTTTCTACCGCTTTATTTATGGCTTCTCTGCTGGGACCCTCTTTGTAAAACTCAATTGCGTTATCAACTATTGGCTGATAGTCATCGGCTACCTGATGAATGCGTTTAGTTTGCTTACTCCAATAAACTTTGTTCTCGATTAAATCGACCTCCCAAGTGCCGATATTCGCGATGTTTTCGAGCTTTGAAAGGGTGTAGCTATTTTTTAAAAGTTGCTCTTTAGTGTCTATTTTTGCAAATTCAGATCCTAACCACTGAGCAAATAGCTCAATGTAATCGTAGGCTTCGTCGCTAAATGCAGTTGACTCGTTAGGCGATGAAAAGTTAACCGTGCCAAAAGTTTTATCGGCTACTTTTATAGGTGCGCCAATGTAGGACTCAAGTTGAAAATTTATGTAACAAGGGTGAGTTGCAATCGTACTTTGTGAGGCTTTATGAAACGAAAGCGCCGAGCCCGCAGATAACGTATGGACGCAATAGGTGCCATCTAGCTCAAATTGTGTACCGGGTAATAAGGCGTTATCGGGTGTTAGAGCATGTAATACTGTGTACGTATTAGCATCAATTTTACTAATTATTGCTACATCAAGGCTGAACACTTCTAGGCCAAACGCGAGTAGGTTTTTAATTTTAGAATTAAAATCCAGAGTTTGGTCTGAGACTATATCGTGAAAACGCCTTAAAAAGTTCACCGCAATTACCTTAATTGTATTTTATATCGTTATGCGTATCGGCAGATAGGCACATTTATTTATATGTTTTTAACAGTTTATACCAACAGGCGTAAACCGTTGAGCAATATATTGAGTAATGGGTGTTAGGCTATCAACACGCGAACTTAATTGTTTTGCTCAATTAGCAAACTTTTCCCATTAATAGGTAGAATTAGGCGTGTATTCTGGGTTTATGTCGCCGCCTACTTCTTCTGGGTCTACATCGTTTATAAGTAACACTTCGCGCACGGCTTCAATATGATCAAGCACTGTTTGATAGCGCTCGCCATATTCGTACTTTGTTACTTCAATTGCTTGCGGCATGTAAGTAAATGCAATTTTTAGTGCGTGTAACGCCTCTGGATTGATTTTATCGCTCATAAATTTCTCTCATTTTATCAATGTATAGTGCTTTGTTTTACAGCTGCTAAAAGAGCCTGCCTAGGGGCAATTAGCTTTTTGCATATGCCCTAACAAAATAACAATAATTATAGAGTTTGTTGACTGTTAAAGTTAAAAATTTGCCTGTTTAGCCGTTATTTTAATTCACTAAGCAGTTAATCACTGATCAGCATGATAACGCAGTTGTTTTGGGATTATTTAAAAACATTTTTAGCTCATCATATTTGCCTACCTAAATACCAAGTATGCTCAAAAAATGTAATTTTATAAATAAACAGGCATTGATTATGCGAATAAAAGGGAGCTTGTTAGCTTATTAAGTAACGATAATATGTTGCATAAATTTACAAATGCGCAATATAATGCAAATAGTTGTTATTTGCATGTACAGGTGTGCGCGCCTGCTATTTATTAAATGAGCTAAAAATGAATAATAAAAAAACCTTTAGCGCTATAAAGCGTCGCCATTTAATGGCGTGCGTATTGGCATTGGTAACCGCTACGGTGATGATAACCGGGATGACTACCTATTTGCCCTTACAAATGAGTGAACAAATTTTACTGCCTATTTTACTGTTTCCAATTATTTGGGTTGGGCTTTTTATATATGCCTACATTAGCGAAAAAGCATGGCAGCCATTTTTACTCATGATCACTTTGTGTTTAGTGCATGGAATTTTAAGTTATTTTGCATTAATGCAGGGGCAAGGATGAAATCAATTACTTTAAAAAAGCTATTTTTATTACATAGTTGGGTGGGCGTAGTAACCGCCGTTTTATTGTTTGTTGTGGCATTTACCGGCGCGTTAGCAGTACTTGCAAGGCCTGAGCTAAAAATTTGGGCCAACCAATCACTGCAGCAAACTCAACATATTCCTAATAGTGAAATAAGCACATTAGTTAATACATACCACGCTCAAGTGCCCAAAGAGTTTGGTGAAAACATTCATGTGTTTATGCCAACAGGGCATAATTTTCACTTACTGGCTTTAGTATTTGAATCACACCATGGTGATGAAAATTACCAGCAAGAAGTACTTCGGGCATTTGAATTTGACCCAGCAAGCTTAGCGTTGGTAAATACCTACTATGGCCCGAGTAAGCAATATTATGCCAATAGAAAAACAGATGCAGCCAGCTACATTGGTGAGTTTCACGCTGACTTACATTTAGGGCGACCTATAGGGCTTATTTTAACTGGGTTTTTAGGTTTAACATTATTAGTAAGTACGGTAACTGGCTTATTTATACATCGTAAATTAATTAAAGAGCTGTTCACCTTTAGGTGGCTTAAAGGCTTTGATGTAACCATAAGTGACGGCCACAAAGTAATGGGCATTTGGGGCAGTATTTTTAATATTGTAATTGGCTTTAGTGGCGCATTTTTAGGGCTCGCAACCGTAATTTTACTACCTGCAGCAGCTTTTGTTAGCTTTGGAGGAGACCAAGATAAGTTGATAGAAACTTTTACAGCTATTCCTGAGCCAATAATTAGTCATGTAAATCAGCCGACTAACATAACAGCTATTTTAAGTGATGCGCAGCAACGCTACCCACACGCTGTTATTTTAGATGCCACGGTAATGGCGCATAACGATACAAACGCACAAGTGTATTTACGCCTTTTAGGAGGCGAAGCCGTGGCTTCTCAGTTATTGCATTACAATGGGCAAGGGGAGTACATCACTTCAATGAGTAGTTTTGGCGATATAGCAGGGGTATCAATTAAAATTATTGAAATACTCTTCCCACTCCATTTTGGTAATTTTGCTGGCTTATTTGTGAAGTTACTTTGGGTAATGCTTGGCTTAGCATGTGCCTTAATGCCACTTTCTGGCATGATGATGTGGTTAGCAAAGCGTACCAGAGGCAGCACACCAACGCTTAGCGCTGACGCGTATGCAAGGTGGAACCGCTTTATTATAGGCAGTTGCGGTGGTTTAGTGCTTGCTTGTTGTGTGTTATTCCCTGTGCAAGTACTTTTAAACTATGCCGTGGCTGGTGTTGAGCACAATGCTTACTTTGGGCCGGTATTTTTTTACACGTGGTTAGTATGGCTAGTAATTGCAGCATTTTGGCAAAACTATAAAAACTACTTCAGAGCAACCTTGTTGCTTTGCGCCTTATTCTTAATAAGTGTTTTACCACTTAATAGTGTATTGGGCGTTAATAATGTTATTAACGCAAACAGTACCCTAGTGGCATTTACAGATATTAGCTTTTTAATTGTGGGACTGGCGTTTTTATGGGGATACTTAAAAACAAAACCTGATGCCATAGCACTTGCAGAGGTAAAAGCAGGATGAGCACCGTTATGATAATTATTGCACTAGCGTGTTTACTGGCCGCTTTATTATTAATGAGAAGTAAGCACTACAATGTAGCCTATAGGTGGCTGTATTGTTGTGCTTTAATAGCTATTGCCTTAGCGTTTTTTATAAATGTTTACGCTGTGCTAGCGGGCATTATATGCACCATTGCAGCGTTTACTGTAATGGGCATACTGGTTGCGCTATCTAAAGGGAAACAACACACTTAGCTTAAAAAGGCTTTGGCTGTATCAATTCCCATTTTGTACCCGTCGTTAAGGCGTTTAACATTTTTTGTTGTACGGCCCACTCTAAATTGAGGCGGTGGAGCAATAATATTGATTTTGCAATCTTCAGGCGGGTTATTAATAAAATCTATGCTGCTGTTATAAACATGCGCTCTGTTAATCGAGCTATTTATTAAAGCAGGGTAGTTTTTATAAAGTTTTTTGGTTAACCACTGCGATTTACTTGGCTTTTTTCTATAGCCTAGTGGCTGAGAAAGCACCACGGTTATTTCTTGAGCGCCCATTTCGTATGCTTTTATTACGGGAATAGAGTCTGCTACGCCGCCATCGGTCATCGCAATATCATTAATTATAGGGTAGTTACGATACGCAATTGGAATCGCGCACGATGCCTTAAGTTGCTCTACCATCGCATCACTACTTGCTTTAAGGTAGTGGGGTTGCCCTGTGGTGATAGCTGTAGAGACGATATAAAATTCGTGAGCCGCCTTTGCAAAGGCTTCTGTATTGAGGGGGATCTCTTTAATGGTTGCTTGCCACAGCCAATCTAAATCAAATAAGTGGCCGCCTTTGATAAAGCGCGCTAAGTTAATAAATTCAGGCCGACACGAAAAATCGGTAATAACATGGTAGTTTCGTTTAGGTTGTTGGCATAAATAAGCGGCTATATTGGTAGCGCCAGCAGAAACCCCAAAGTAATTAGTAAAAGGTTGATAGCGCTGCGCTAAAAACTCATCCAACACGCCGGCGGCAAAAATACCGCGCATTGCACCTCCCTCAACCACTAAAGAATGTTTATTGTTATTATTAATCATACTATTACCTCCCTTTTGATGATATTACCAACTAACCAGGTAAAGCGCGATAAAATGCTGAAATAATTATACCCATTTGCCACATTACTTAATTCACTTAAGGGGTTAAACTTAGCGCTAACGGCGCTAAAAATTTTGATATAAACAGAGCAATAACGAAGCTTTTATCCTGTAATCAACATGGTTTAGTATTTAAAACTAAATCACTTAATTAAGCTATTTGGTATTAGTGCACTGTTTGGCTTAGCAAAAGCATTTAGTTGCTAATATGTTTTGTTTAATCGTAAGTGTTGGGTATTTCTGATAAAGTATTTATTAATACAAGGCTTTGTTAATATTAAAGAATCGTTATTTATGACTGACTCAAGTGTGACCGTATTTAGTAACTTGCAAAATAAGTTAGGTGAAAGCCCGCTTTGGCACCCTTTGCTTGAAACGCTATTTTGGGTAGATATAGAAAAAAACCTGCTGCTAAGTAAGTGTTTAACAAAGCCTGACTCACTAACACAAGTTGAAATGCAAGATACGGTTTCGGCTTTAGCGTGGCTTGATAAAGCACATCTTATTATTGGCACCAGTACGGGTATATATAAATACCATATAGCTTCTGGGGTGCGCCAAACGCTCACATTTTTAGAAAATACCCAGTCCACACGGCGCTCTAACGATGGTCGGGCAGACCCTTGGGGTGGGTTTTGGCTAAGCACTATGGATACAAACGCCCGCTCAGGCGAAGGTAAGATTTACCGTTTTTATCAAAATTCGCTTAATTGCGTGGTGCAAGGTTTAACCATTCCCAACGGGTTATGTTTTGATAAAGCGCGCTCACGTGCTTATTACTGCGACTCAAAAGCCAGCTGTATTTTTACTTTAAATGTAAACCCAGACAGCGGCGAGCCTATATTACCCGCCCAAGTTTTTTATCAATTTAAAAATACCCAAGTAGACCCAGATGGCTGTGTGATTGATGCCCTTGGCAACTTATGGCTTGCGGTATGGGATATGGGCTGCGTTATGTGTTTATCGCCAGATGGGGAGGTTTTAAACACACTGTCGCTTGCTGCAACAAAACCTACAAGCGTTGCGTTTGGTGGCAATAACGCACAGTGGCTATTTGTAACTTCTGCAGATGACAGTAATGTAAAAACTAACCAGTCATTACAAGGTAATGTATTTGAAATATCAGGTATAAAAAACGGGCAGCTAGAGCCGCCCGTAATAATATAAAACGTTACGGGGCAGGGGCAACCCACATAACACCTACCTCTTTTTTAACCACTATTACTTTGGTGCCAGCACTAATGGGTTGTGTACTTTTGAGTTGCCAGCTTATGCCTGAATATTGATGTGTTGTTATTTCTTTATCTGAAACATCTTTTGCTAATACAAAAGTAAGATCGGCGAAATCGCTATTTATTTGCTTAGAATCTACATTTTCTTGCATACGTTTCATGGGTTTCCATAAAAGTAGTGCCAAAACAGCGGTAATGATGGTATTGCTCCAAAGCGCCGCTGTAATAGTTTCGGGTAGTACTCCTGCAACCATTAACAGCCCAGAAGTTAGCAAAGACAACCCCAAGAAAAGCAGAATAATAGTAGATAGCCCTAAAACGGTGACTTCTATTATTAATGCAATAATACCTATAACCATTAAAGCTTGTGGTAAGTTTTGCGAAATTAGGTCCATATATTCTCTTAAATTAAGCTAATAGGCTTTATTGCAGCTTTTGCGTTTTATTTAATGTATTGATAATAGACATACCTTGCGCTACGAGCGAGCTAGCATCGGTGGCGTTATCGGGAAGTAAAACGACCGATGACTCTTTAGCTATGGCCTCTTTTGCAGCGATAGCCTTAGTTGCAAGGTCTAATTGGATAGCTTTTTGTCCTTGTTCTGTATCTGCTGCTGCACCTACTTCACGCAGAGCATCTGCTTGTGCTTCAGCTACCGCAATAATGGTTTTTGCTTCACCTTCTGCTCTGAGTATTTGTTCTGCTTTTTCTGCTTCTGCGGCAAGTACCTGCGCCTGCTTTTTACCCTCTGCAACATTAATATTTGCTTGTCTGTCACCTTCGGATTCTAATATTTGCGCGCGTTTTACACGCTCAGCTTTCATTTGTGCTTCCATTGCTTCCATAACTGATTGAGGCGGCACAATATCTTTTATTTCATAGCGTAAAACCTGTATACCCCATGGCTCAGCTGCTTGGTTAATAGCTGCCACAATGTTGGTATTTAATAAGTCACGTTCTTCAAATGTTTTATCTAGTTCCATTTTACCTAACTCTGAACGCATAGTTGTTTGCGATAATTGAGTAACAGCAAATACATAGTCATCCACGCCGTATGTTGCTTTGTAAGGGTCAAGTACTCGAAAGTACAATACACCGTCAACAATTAGAGAGATATTATCTTTTGTGATGGCTGACTGTGAGGGAACATCTTGAGCTTGTTCTTTCAAACTACGGTCTGCAGCAATGCGGTCTATAAATGGCACAATAAAATTGAGGCCGGCTTCTTTAGTTGATTGGTATTTTCCAAAGCGCTCTATTAACCATGCTCGGTTTTGAGGTACAAACTTAACACTACTTTTTAGAAGTACAATTACAAAAACAAGTAAAAATGCTTCAACAGTAAATACCATATTTAGTATTTGATTGATTGGATCCATTTAAAAATTCCTTATGAGAGTGGAGTTGCTGAGTTGTTGTATTGTTTATAATTTCAGCGTGTATAGATTATCACTACTTGAATTTATGCACCACAAAAACAAGCTTTTAGTGAGTGGGTTTAAATTGGCATACCTTATTACGGCCTGTTTCTTTTGCGGTATAGAGTGCTTGATCGGCTTTGCTTATAAAGCACTGCGGCGTGCTATTTTTATCAGGTGTGGCTGAATAAAAACCGATACTTAATGTTAAGTACTCACTTACGGTAGAATTATTGTGTTTTATGTCTGCCGCTTTAATTGCTTGTTGAATTAAGTGGGTAAATTGTTGGCAGTCTTGCTCATTAGTTGCCGGTAAAATGACGGTAAATTCTTCACCGCCATAGCGCGCGGCTAAATCGCCTTCGCGTCGGCATTGCGACTTAAGCGCAGCTGCCACCTTAACTAAGGCTTCATCGCCTTGTTGATGGCCGTAGCTGTCGTTGTAATTTTTAAAAAAATCTATATCGCACATAATTAAGCTAACGGGCTGCTTTGCACGTGCGCAGCGTTTAATTTCGCTCTCTAGTGCTTTGTCAAAACAACGTCTATTTGCAATTGTGGTTAGGCTGTCGGTATTTACAAGGTGGTTAAGCTTTTGATTTGCGGTAATTAGCTGTTGTTGAATATGCTGAAGCTCTTGCTTGTAGTTTAAGTTTTTAAACGCATTAGCGATTATTTCACCTACTAGTTTTAACCTAATTAAGTCTAAGTCTGTCCACTCACGTTTTTGCTTTACACAATCACAACCAATAAAGCCTACTAGCTCCTTATCGTAGCGAAGGCCAATACACAGTACCGATTGAATACCTTCACGCTCAAGTTCTTGTTTTTCTTTAGCCGCTTTTGCTGGGAGGCTGGCAACATCATTTACTTTAAATAAGTGTGTGGTGCCCATTAAATTAGCAAAGTAGGGGAGAGAGTTTTTTGGTATGTGCTGTAGTTGATCTTTAAATGGCTGAATCCCTTGGTTAACCCACTCATGGGTGTTACGCATTGACTTACCATCGTCAGAAAATTTAAATAAGTAGCTCCTATCGGCATGGCATACAGTGCCAATGGCTTTAAGCGCAAACTCTATATGAGTATCAATATCGTCAATTTGAATATCTATTAGGTCGGTAGAAATTTTTGAAATAATTTTATCAAAGTTATATTGCGCATCTTCGTTGTGTTCAATTATCTCAAACGTAGCAATGTATAAGTAACTATTTAGCGAGGCAAGTTTGGCGTTTAGTAATAGGCCGTGCGTTTGTTTTTGTAAAAATACGTGGCAGTTAGTATTTATAACTAAGTATTTTTCAAACAATTGCGCAACAGTAAATTGTTTTTTACTTTCTGGACTACTTAACGTGAGGTGCTTAAAGTCTGCATCTTTTAATGTTGGCTGTGAGGGTAAATCAAATATACTCTGCGCTTGAGTGTTTGCTTTATAGGCTTGTGTTTTAGCATCATAAAGTACAACGGCAAACGGAATAAGCTTTATAGTACTCCACATATCTTCGATTGGTTTTAAGCCCACTCATTGCTCCCGTTGATTTTACATACAATTTAATTGTTCCTACTATGTTATTTAGTACAACTTTAGCTATTTTGCTAAGTTTTTAGTGCGTTTAAGAGGGCTTCGTATTACAATTGCTACTGTATATCATTACCCTTTTCTACTCTAAGCCACCTGACGGCTTATTTGCATTTTAAGTATAGGTTTTTCAAGCATTTCATGACAGAAATCACTACACACCAGGCGTCTCGTCGTCGGTTACTTATCGCTTTAGCGATAACATGTTCATTTATGGTAATTCAGGTAATTGGCGCTTATTACGCTAATTCGCTTGCTGTACTTGCCGATGCAGGGCATTTATTTGTGCATAATAGCTCGCTATTTATTGCCCTTATTGCCTCAAGCTTAGCAATTCATTTTGCTAAAACCTATAACGATGGCTATCAACGCGCTGAGCTCATTGGTGGTTTAATTAATGGTTTACTGTATTTGGCAATAAGCTCCGTAATTTTATATGAAGGTGTAGAGAGAATTTCCCATCATAACGACGGCCATGATTTAGCAATAAACAGCTTTTTAATGTCGAGTATTGCTTCTGTGGGGTTTTTATTTCATGGTGCTGCAGCGTGGGTACTTTATAAAGGCCGCAAAGCAAGCATTAATGTGTACGCTGTATTTTTACATTCGTTTTTTGACATTATATCGACCATTTCTACGTTTATAGCTGGCGTACTTATTTATTTTACGGGCTGGAGCATTATTGATATTTTATCGAGCATGCTAATTGCCTCGTTTGTATTATTTACCGGCGGTAAAGTGATCACGAGCTGTATTAAAGGGCTGTTCTTTAATAACGCTAAGTTGCCTAAAGTGAAGGATATTGAGCAGTCAATTACCGATTTAGAGCATGTGCATAACGTACATAATGTGACGGTGTCGCGCAAAGACAGCGATATTATCGTCGGCGCTCACGTGGTGTTAAAAGAGCATTGTACAATTGAAAAGCACGATGAAGCCTGCCGCTTAAAAATAGAAAAACTTCTCGCTGCGCGTTTTAATGTTAAAAGCAGCGTACTGCAAATTGAAAGCCACGAATGCCAGCATATTCATAGCTAACTTTTTATTAAAGTGTGAATATGCTCATGTGTTTCGGGGTTTTGTAATTGCTCTGCACGCATTGGTTTTGCAAAATAATAACCTTGTAAAACATGACAACCTAACCCTTCTAAAAAGGCTTTTTGTTGCTTAGTTTCAACGCCTTCGGCTATGCAATAAAGCTCCAAGTTTTGAGCTAAAGTGTAAATGGTTTTGATGATCGACTCATCACTTTTATCAACCCCAATGCTATTAACAAAGCTTTGATCTATTTTAATGACATCAATAGGGAACTGGCTCAAATAAGTAAGTGATGAGTAGCCGGTGCCAAAATCATCGAGTAACAGCTTAAAACCAGCCGATTTTAACTTTTGTAGTTGCTTTGCGGCTTTTTGCTTGTCTTCTAGCAGTATGTTTTCTGTTATTTCTAGGCGCAGTTGTACTGGGCTCATTTGATGATGTTTTAATATATTAGTCAGCTTGGTTGCTATATTCGTCCTTAAAATGTGCTTTGGCGACAAGTTAAGTGAAATATAAAATAATGGGTTGCAGGCCAATGTAGGGGCTAGCTCAGTTAGCGCGCGCTCTAAAGCTTGCTCAGTTAATGCTTCTATCAGGCCTGTTTCTTCAGCAATAGGGATAAATAAAGCCGGCGAGACAAATTGGCCGTTATTTTCCCAGCGCATAAGTAATTCAACCCCATTTATTGTTTGTGCGTGCGTGTCTATTATGGGTTGGTAGTGATTAAATAATAGATTATCTTTCGCGGCGTCTTTTAAATCGTTTTCGAGGATGAGCTTTTGTTTTATTTGCTCGTTCATCGAGTCGTTAAAAAACTTAAACCCGTTTCGGCCAGCTTGCTTTGCATGCATCATGGCTACATCGGCGTTTCTGATCAGTAAATCGGTCGAGCTGGCATCAAATGGGTATAAAGCCACGCCAATACTGGCTGATATATTAATAGAAAAATCTTCGATAATGACCTTATTGGCAAGTTCTGAGCTTATACTTTTGACTATGTTATTTAGTGCGGCTATGTCTTCTACGTTATCAATAAGCACTAAAAATTCGTCACCGCTTTGGCGGCCAAGCGTGGCATTACTTGGCAACATAGCGCTTACTCTTTGGGTAATATTACACAGCAGTTGATCTCCCACTGCGTGGCCAAATGTGTCGTTTACCGGTTTAAATTTGTCTAAATCTATAAATAGTAAAGCGCTTTGAGTGAGCTGCTGGTGAGCTTTTTTAATCGATTTACCAATTTTTTGATGCATTAAACTGCGGTTAGGTAATTGTGTAAGGGGATCGAAATTGGCTAAATAGCGCAGCTCGTCTTCTGCCTTTTTTTGCTCGGTTAAATCCGAAATAACAATCACATAGTAACTTATGCTATGTGTATCTTTAGCGATTGCAGTGGCACTTATATGTATGGGGTGGTGCGGGTTAGTTGCAGTTTTAATAACGGCATCAGTTCGCCAATTTTGTTTTGCTGTTAAGCTTTTTAATGTGCTGGCATAGCTTTTACATTGCGCTTTACCTATCGCATTAACAAACACTTTTAAGCTAAGCGGATGTTTATGAGTTTGCGAAAAGGTTTTTATAAAACTGTTATTTGCAGAAACCGGCACCAAATTATTATCTAAAATAAGCAGCCAGTCGTTTATTTGCCCAAACGCCTCACCTAAAATATTGGCTTGCTGCTCATTGGCACGTTGCTCTGTTATGTTGGTATATATGCCAGATACAGATACCGGTTTATTTGTTTGTTCGTCATAAATAATTTGCCCTAAATCTTGATACCACAACCAATGGCCAAGCTTATGCTTTAACCGGTAAGTTGCTTGCCAGTGCTCATGCTTTTTTTGTTTGGTAAAATTTAACCAGTGCGAAATAACCCGCGGTTTGTCTTCAGGGTGAATTAAAGCTAAATAATGTTTTAATGGAATACGGTTTGGCAAATTAGTATACCCAAGCTCACTCCCTCGGTTTGTATTTACCGAATCGTCGCTGTAATGGTAATCCCAAATGCCACTTTTATTGTTACTGAGCGCAAGCTCGGTTTGTTTTTGCGAGTGTATTGTCGCTTTTTGTGCATTAGCTATGGCTAGTTGTCTGCTTCTGTATTGCCAAAACAGTAAACACAGCACAGTTATAATAATTAAAATATAAGCAGCATACGCATAAGGAGACTTCCACGGCGCGTATGCCACATTAAAATTTAACAGCGCCGGCTTTGACTCGGTCGCACTGTTAAAATTATACGCGCTGGCCTTTAATTGATAATTACCTGGTGGGAGCTTTGTAAAAAATATTTTGTTTGCTTTTAAATCATCATACTCTAGCGAAGTAGGTCCTTGAAGCGTAATTTTGTAACGTGTTTCCGCGCTATTTTGAAAATCAAAATTAGAAAAGCTAACCTCCAAACCCATATCTTCATGTGTTAATTGCAATGCAGAGGTGGCAAATTGATTTGGCTGATAGTCTAAATCGCGCGACATTAAAGTTATATCGGTTATTGAGGTTGTTGTTTGCGTGCTTTGCTGTAAAAACTCAGCGGGGTTAAACGAAATCGCACCATAACTGCTGCCAAACATTACAGTGTTATTTTTAAGCGTAATTGCTCCTAAAGTGCTAAATAAATTAACCGATAAACCATCTTTAACTGTAAAAACTCGCAGCCTTAACGTATCGGTATTTAAGCGGTACAACCCATTTTTACTGCTAAACCATAAATAACCATACTCATCGGTAATAAGTGAATAAATAGACTGGGTTTTTAAGGAGTTACTTACGTTAAAGTGGTGCTTTTTTTCAAAGCTCTGCGCATCAATACCCACTAGGCCTTCGCTGGTTGTTGCTAACCATAAAATGTTATTTTTATCGGTTAACCAGTTTTCGACTGTGTGGTAATTTTGGCTGTCTTTTTTACTGGTTTTATAAATAGTGGTAAGGGTGTCTGTTTGCTCGTTAAACCGGTAAAAGTGGGTAGTTGTACTTAATACAAATTCATTTGGGTAATCATCAAAAGGTCGATGAAAAGTATAGGCCTCTAAAGGGTTTACATGTTGTTTTAACCCGTTAATTTCGCGCGTTAAGCCTGTTTTACCATTATAAACATAAAAACTGTGATCATTATAAAAAGCGAATGTGTCGGGGGCTACCTCAGACAAACCATAAATAACCGCCCCTTCAGACATTGCGTTATTTAAATCTTTTTTAGCAACGGCTGTGCCTGTTTCTTTGTCAAATAAAATTAAACTGTAGTACCCCGTTAGCCATAAATACCGCGAAGTGGAATCTAAATGCGCTTTGTTAATTGCAAAAATAGCGTATTCACCATAAACCGCTTTAGGGTCTTGCGAGGTTAGGTAGTAGGTTGTTTTGTTTTTAGCATTTACATGGGCAAGGCCATTATCGGTGCCGTACCACATAGATAAATCATCGTCTTGGTAAATACTGTTTATATAGTTGTTTTCGGGTAGGGTGATTTTGTTAAAACGCCGTGTGTTTATTGACCAAGTAAGCACGCCTTGAGTGCGCGACGCCAGCCAAAACACGCCACTTGAGTCGACCATTAAATCGTTAATAGTATTTTCGGTAATATTAAATTTACTTTGATCAAAGCTAAGAATTAACTCAGTGGTGCCTTGTTCTCGGTTAAATTCGAACAAGCCATGCTCTGTGGCAATAAATTCGCCATAGGGTGTATTGCTGTAATCCCAAATATTGTAATCAGCAACCACGCTTTTAGTACTTTGATCTGCAGCAGCTCCTGCTGAGCTATTTAAACTTAATGCGTACATGCCCTCAACGGTGCCAACTAATAATCCAAGCGTGGGGTCTACAGATAAAAACTTAACATTACTGTTATCGACTGTTTGTTTATCGGGGGTATGTAAATTAAGAGGGGTTAATGACTCTGTTTTTAGGTCGTAACTAAATAAACCCGTTTGTGTGCCTATAAATAGCGTATTTTTGTAATATTTTAACGCGCGCACCACGCTGTTTTCATTGCCTATAGTAAACTCTAAAGTAAGTGAATTTGTTTTAGAGTTAAGTGAATACACGTTGTTTAAAATGGCAAGGTAAAAGGTATCTTGGTGCTGAGCTATCGCTTCAATAGAAGCGAAACTAGCTGTATTACCTGCAAGATTGCCCGAAAATATATTACGAGTAGTTAACGTTTTTGGGTTAACTAAATAGGCACCGGCAAGCTCAGTAGAAACAATTATATTGCCTGCATGCGTTTTAAATAGTGTAGTGATGAAGTTTTCGTTAAGGGTAAATCCGCCATCAAAAGGGGTTACCGTATAGCCGTCAAATCGATTAAGCCCTTGCGCTGTGGCTATCCAAATATAACCTAAATCATCTTGCAAAATTTTAGTTACGTAATTTTGGGATAAACCTTCATCGGTAGATATTCGTTGTAGTTGTTGAGCATAATTTGTGGAGGCAGATACGCTAGTAATACAAAGAAAACATACAGTGGTGAAGAGAAAAAACAAAATACTCAATCGCACTAATAAACTCGCTCTAGGGCAGGGGATATACATATAAAAGTTAAATATAGCACATTTTTTAAAATGTGGATTACAACTTATAACAACTAAATTAAAGCACTAATTTAGTTATTTATAACCATTTAAGCTACGCTTACTAATTATAATTACTTAAAACGGGGTGTTATGGTTAGTCACAAAAATTTATCTGCAGATAACAGCGTGTTATTAGTGATAGATATTCAAGATAAGCTTTCTCCCGCTATTAGCGAATTTTCTGATTTACTAGAGTGGGCAATAAAAATTGCCAAAGTAAGCGCCCTTTTTAAAATTCCTAGCATAGTGACTGAACAATATCCTCAAGGGCTTGGTGGTACAAACAGGCTTTTAAAAAACACCCTTATAAACGCACAGACTGTTGAAAAAACACATTTTAGTGCGTGTAATGAGCCTGCATTTAATGCTGTGTTTACAAAGCTTACGCGTTCACAAATTATAGTAATAGGCACAGAGGCGCATGTATGTGTTTTACAAACCTGCTTAGATTTAATAGCCCAAGGATTTGAGGTGCATGTAGCGGCAGATGCTGTGGGTTCACGAAATACGATGCATAAATCGCTAGCTCTAGAGCAGTTACAACAGGCAGGGGCAATAATTACAAGCGTAGAAAGTATCATTTTTCAGTGGACAAAAAACGCAGCATTACCTGAGTTTAAAGCGGTTTTATCAATTATTAAGTAAAGTTGGCAGGCTAGGCTATATTGATAATTAAATGTGGTCGTAATTATTAGCTAATACGTACAAACCCTGATTTTGTTTAAAAAATTTTAATAATTAAAGGTATTTATGAATAGTGTAAGTCGTTTATTCACCATAATATTCATTTTTTTGTTTGTAGAGTCTATCGCCCTAGGCTTGTACTTTGGGACACTTACACAAGCATTTATAGTCGGCCTACCTTTAAGCTTAATGCCTATATGGTTACTTAAAACTCAGAAAAATAACCCAATCACAGGTCATGTTGTTGCTGCGGCAATTATGATGTTTTCTTTTTTGCACATACAACAAGCCTTTGGGTTAATAGAAGTACACTTCGAAATATTCATCTTAATGGCCATGTTGATCATGTTTGTGCAGTGGCAGGTGTTTATTACGGCCATTATTTTTGTGGCCGTTCATCATTTAAGCTTTTACTTTTTACAAACACAAAACACCGGCTTTTATGTATTTGACCCTGACAGACTGGCGTTTACTACGGTGCTTATACATGCCGGCTATGCAATAGTAGAAGTGTTTGTAGCAGGCTATATCGCTAAAACCCTACAACAAGAGCGCAGAGCTGGCGTGTCTTTAACCAAAGCGACCGAAGCCATTATGCAAGACCCCGAGCATATACAACTTTCGCTTAGGGCGGATGATAAAAATAGCAATGCAGTAGCGGGCTTTAATACTTTATTGGGTTATTTATCAGATGTAATTAGGCAAGTGCAAACGCAGTCTCTTTCACTGCAGCAAAATTCGCAGCAATTAATAAACGTACACGATGAGCTAGCAAGCGGGGCAGAGCAAAGAAAGCAACAAACTAATGATATAGCAGACTCTGGTGCTCAAGTTGCACAGGGTTTTAGCTTAGTTGAGCATGAAAGCGAAGTGTTAAAGCAGCAGGTAGATAACATTACTCAAGCTGCAAATAGCGCCTTAAATGACGTTATGCAAACAGACACTAAAAGCACGGAGCTACTTAATTTACTTAATCATACAGAAGAGCAAATAAATCATTTAGTGGCCGCTGGTGATGTAATATCAGGGTTGTTAAATGAAATATCAGGCATTGCAGAGCAAACTAACTTACTTGCGCTTAACGCAGCCATTGAAGCCGCAAGAGCGGGTGAGCATGGCCGTGGGTTTGCAGTTGTAGCCGATGAAGTCAGAACGCTTGCTACAAGCAGTAAAGCCACGACAGATAAAATTGCTTTAACATTAAAAGATTTAGTTACAAACAGTAAAACGTCAACCCAATCTATGAGCCAGTGTGTCGATTTTGTCGTTGATTTAACGCATATCAGCACCACCATGAAAGAAAACATAAGCGCCATGAGTGAGCAAATAAAAGCCGTCAGCCAAAGTACTCACTCTGTAGCGCAAGTTGTTGCTGAGCAAGCTGTAAACACAAAACAAATAGCCTCAAGCACAGAACAAATGCAGCAAAGCCAATATCAAGATACCAAAGTGGTAGAAAAGCTAACCGCTAAAGTACAAATGATCGACGTAAGTATTGCGGTATTAGAGCAAAGCATTGCTAAATTTAAGTAATTCATCCATTAAAATGAGTGCAGTGATTGCTCTGTGGTTAGTATTGACGGTTTCTGGTTTAGTTTATTATCAATATAATCAGTTGCGCGTTTTTGACAGTTATGGCGTGCTTGAGCAACCAGGGTGGTTTACTAAATTTAAACAACACATAGGGTTTACAGCTGCAAAGCATAATTCATTGATTATCGTTACAGACCCTGACTGTGGCTGCACCAAGCAAGCCCAGCCTCATTTAAAACAGTTGGCTGCGTTTTCTAAAGCGCAAAATATTACGCTTATCAATATTGAGCAAACAGCCTCTTTACAAATACTGCTCCCTGCTACACCAGCTGCCGTGGTGATTAACGATAAAGGTGACTTTGTTTATGCCGGCCCGCTTTCTCAAGGGCTTGGCTGCGCGCAGGGCAGTGGTTTTGTTGAAACGGTTATAAATAATCTTGTAGCTGGATTTAACAGCGAACTGTTACTTAATAAAACCAGTGGTTGTTACTGCACTGCTTAATAGCGCTATTACTGATTAGCCTTTTATAGGTATTGAAAACGCCACCTGCATAATATTAAGAATATTAGACTGGTAGGTTTGTGGGTCAAATACGATTAAGCACAACATATACTGTTTTAGAATAAGGTTATAAACAACAAAACTTTGATGAAGCCTACTGTTAGTACAATCACAGCAAGTGAAATTTAAAAGTACTTAAATATAGTTATTTCTATAATAACGCTTATTTAACTCTAGCCGCTTATTTGCCGGCTTTCTTGAAAGCGTGCAGCCTAATTATTTTTTACGTTTGGTTAAGCGGATTCACAAGAGCAAGCATGTTTTGGCTAAGAATATTAAGTGTCGCGTTAAAGCGCTTTAGTTGGCTTTTTATTTCAGGAGTTTTTAATAAACAAAGTGCTAGTGCCATTCGTAATAATGCGCATCCCTAAGCTTAAATGGCTCAAAGTTATAAATAAGCGGGGTCGATATAGCACTACTAAAGACATATGTAAGTAGAAAGGGATTTAAATTTATTTTTTCACGCATACTTTTTTGCCGATAGTTTTTTCTGTTTAAGAAAGATTTATCTTTTAACAAATACGTACTAAAGGCAAAAAAGTCTAGTTGGTATGGAATTAGTAACCAAAATTTAGTTTACGGATTTTATTGTTATAAGTTATGCCACAGCAGCGGATTTAAGTTTTAGATTAGCTATTTCACTTTGTGTTGGCAGTGCGTCAAAGGCACCAAATTTAGAGACTGTTAATGCTCCACATTTAGTCGCAAAGTCAATAGCTTTTAAAACGTTTTCAAAATTATTAGTCCAAGTAGAAAATTCACTACGATTACAAATTTTCTTAGCTAGTTGATATAAAAAGCCGCCAATAAATGAGTCCCCTGCAGCAGTGGTATCTACAACATTTGCATAAGGGCAAGGGTAGGTTCCACTGAAAGATTGAGATGTAAATGAAATTGGCTTGGCGCCATCGCTCATAAGCACTAACGTTACACCACTATCAATCCACGCTTTTATAGTACTTTCTATATGCTCTATCCCATACAACATAGTTAGCTCTTCTTTACTCGCTTTGATGATATTAACTGTTTTGGCAACTTCAAATATTACTGATGCTGCAGTATGAGGTGCATCCCAAAATGCCGGGCGAAAATTAATATCCATACAGGATATAGAATCAACTTTATTAAACTGTTGCAGAGCATATACAGTGGTATCGTAAATGAGTGGCTTGGCTAGCGAGCCTGAACAAAATGAAACAATTTTAGGTTGCGTAAATAAGGTTGGATCTAGATCTGTTATATGAAGGTCGTAATGGGCTGCGGATTTGTCATAAAACTCAAACGTACGTTCACCGCTTTTATCTAAAGACACAAAAGCAATGGCAGTTTTACCCCTTAGAGATAAACCAAGGTGATCTGTATTTACGTTATGGGATTTAAGGGCATTAATTAAAAAGTGGCCAAACTTGTCATCACCTACCTTTCCTAAAAGTGCACTTTTACCACCTAACTTAGCCACTGCTACAGCTACATTTGCTGGTGCACCGCCTGCAAATTGGTTAAAACTAAACGACTGATTTGAGGTGTTTTCGTTTATACATTCATTTGAAAGTAAATCGATTAACGCCTCGCCGATTGCAAGTACTTCCATCGTAAATACTCCTATAATAGTAAACATTATCGCCTGCTAAGCAGGCGATAAAAATAAAATTAAAAGCGCTTACCTATGCTAATACTAAATGTGCGTGGTAGCACAACCCGTGCATTGAACGTAGTTGCTTGACCCGCAACTGTTTCACCTGCAACTGTTTCACCTGCACGTGGATCGCCCTCTGATAACCCTTCAGAATTATTTAGGTTTTTTACATCAGCGCGAAGGTAGTAGCCTTTTTTATTTTCAAGCGATAAACCAATATTTAGCATGCCATACATAGGAAGCTCCGCAGTATTGGCATCATCAGCATAACGTTTACCACTCCATGAATAGCTACCATGTAGTGTTGCCATCCCCCAAGAAAAATCATCAAATTCATAGCTACTAGTAAGTTGTCCAAAATGCTCAGGAACACGTACAGGCATGTTGCCATTGATATCAATAGCCGCAGCATTACCATTCGCATCAAGGTATTGAGCGGCAGGGGTGTTCACAAACTCTGGAGATTGATAAGTAGCAGAAACACCAACGCGCCAGCCTTCGGTAACTTGAAAGTTTAACTCAGCTTCAACGCCAAGAGTTTCCGTATTTCTAAATGCTTGGCGTTGAACAACTTGGCCGTTTTCAACCGTTGGCACATTAAAAAATAAATCATCAGCAGCCGCAAAGTAACCCGTTATAAATGCGGCTATGTCGCCTTCATTATATTTGATGCCTACCTCAGCCATTACCGTTGATGCCGGCTGTGTTTCTCGACGATTGGAATTATTAAACTCGTCAATTTCCTGCTGGTTTGCTAAGCCTGTAATTGCCATGTACTTGTCAACATCAGGCATACGAAAGCCATCTGCGTAACGTGTAAATACAGCCAAATCATCATTAAATTTATAGTTTGCGGCCACTGTCCAAGCAAGTTCATTGTATTCAACGTTAAAGTTTCTGAAGGTGCCTGCGCCAAAAGGTAAGGAGATATTGCCGTTAATAGTATCTGTATCACTGGCAAAGCTATTTATTGTATATTCCGCTTGATTTTGCGCCTCACCATCTGCTTTTAATGTTTCGTATCTTAGGCCTAAATTGAAAGATACATCTTCAAGTTCGTACTCAAAATCGGCAAACGGCGCGAGAGTTTTTTCACTGTAAACAATATCTGCATAACCATGAGACCCTGACTGAATACCTTTATATGTGCCGCTGCCAATATCGTTACCTTGTTCATCGGTAAAAACAATATCTAATCGTTGTGGTAGAGGCTCAATTGATTGTAATGTATTAATACGGTAGTCAGTTACGTGACCATTGATATTAGAGAAAAATAACCCAAAGTTCGCATAGAGAGTGCCATCCCCCATGTTATCGAATGTGTAGTTTAATTTAGTTTCATTTTGAAAGTTATCGCCTTCGAAGCGTCTGTGCCAAAAGCCGGCATTAATACCGTAGCCATTTGTGTTATATGAGTTTACATCACTTGAGTTTGCAACACTAAACCCTGTACCTGCATCACGAATATCAAAATTTAAATTACCGTTTACGAGTGCATTACTTAATTGGTCTGCATTTGCATCATAAATGGCTTGCGCTTTATCTGATAATAATTCGGCATTACCTACATTTATGATACCGGTAAATGTAGTTAACATATCCGTATAACGCATTTGGTTAGAAAAAATTAAATTCTCGTTTATTTCTATTTCGGTAGTGTTACCAAAATAAGTGACGTCAGCGTAGTTGCCATCTGCTACGTCTAAATCTATGTCTCCGCTTGGGGTGTTGTTTAGCGTTAAAAGGCGAGCACCTGCTGAATTACCTGTTGTTCCGTCTCTTATATCCATACCACCAGGTATTGTTTGCGCATCGGTAGTGCTTCCCGTTAGTGGTTGTGGGATAAAAAAGAATGAACTGTCATCTTGTTTGTTTATTTCAAAGCGCGTAAATCCATTACCATCATCAAAAAAATATTTAATATTAGCGTTTATTTCACCACCTTGGTTTGCTGTATACCCAGGATCGCGTGCTGAGTCATCCTCACGGTACCAAGCGCCTACCGCATAGGTTGTTTGATCATTAATAGAGCCGCTTACCCAACCTTGCACTCCTAAACGATTATTACTGTTGGTTTCAAAAAATACATCGCCTTGAGTATCATCGCTCCCTTCACGGGAGATAAAGTTAATAAACCCTGCAGGTGCACTACCAACAAATATAGAGGATGCACCGCCTCTTATTGCTTCCACATTACCTACATAATTTGAAAGTCGAGTAAACCTGTCATTTTGAGTGAATAAAATATCTTGATTGTAAAATACAGTCATACCGTCACGTAGTAGTGCTGTAAATTCAGTTTGGGTTGAAAGTGGGAAACCTCTGGGGGCCACGTTATTACCCGTTTCGCCGCCGGTGTCTTCGGCATGAAAACCAGGAATACTTCTAACGAGCTCTGCTACACTGTGGGGCGCTAACTGCTCTAACTTTGCTTCGTTAAACGTTGTCATTGCATTCGTTGACTCAATTTTTTCTTTGGGTCGAGATGTACCTGTTACGATTATTCTTTCAAAACCTAAATCACTCTTTGTTTCTAATGAATCTTGGGCTTGCGACTTAGCTTTGGGTGAAATGCAAATAGCAACTGCCGTAGCTATTAAGGTCATTTTAGCAGACATATTTTTCATGTTGTTCTCTCTTTATTGTGTGTGTTTACAATTTTGTGATTTATTAATCAAACGGGTCAGTGTTTTCAAAATTGTGAATAGAATGTAGAGAACTTGATTTAATAAATCAACTATTATTATTTATTAATTTTTACAAACATAATGGTGACTTATTAGTCTATGGGATTTATGAAAAGGTACTTTGTATATAGCAGCTCAAGCTAAGCGCAAGCTGCTAATAGTGAATTCAGAATTACTTTAATGGTGTGAAAGGATAGTGTTGTCTTGTGAAAAGTTTATGAGTAACGGTAAGTTAGCGCAGCCTATTGATTGTGCTTTAGCGCCAATAGAACCACTTTTTACTTCACAGCGATTAATACCACGGTGATCTGCTTCGCTTAATTTTATCTGGGTAGCGAGTACTATTTTTTCTCTAACGTTTATGGGAATAGCGCCGTCAATAACGACAGCTTCAAAATCAAAAATCGCAAGGGAGCATAATGCTGCATAGGCGAGGCCGTCAGCAACTTGATCTATCCATTTTTCTAAAACAGGTCCTAAGTCGCCCCAATATTCATTAGAACTCCATAGTATATCGGTGTTGTAGCCATCATTTTTAAGCATTTTTTCTAAAATATATAAAGATGACTGCATAATAAGCTGCTGAGAACTAAGTTGTCCTTTGCTATTAAGCATAGGCTTGGGAAGTGAGCCAATAGCGCCTGCATTGCCTTTTTTACCTGTAAATAATGATTCATTTATGACTACGCCACCCCCAATAAAGGTGCCTATAAAAACATATAAAAAATCTGTAAATCGGGTAGGGTTTCCAAAGCTTAACTCAGCTGAACAAGCAGCTGTGTCGTCATTACAAACATAAACAGGTAGGTCAATTATTTGATTTATTCTTAACCTAAAATCAAAAGATTTCCACTGTTCCATTATTTCAGTAGGGGCACCGGCTTCTTCTGTCCAATTCCAAATCTCGTAAGGAGTAGCAACGCCTATGCCTAAAATCCTATCTGCTAGGTCTTTATTAAGGCTCATTTTTAGTACGCTTATACCTTTTTTTAAAAAGGTTAGTAGGCTATCTACTGTTGGGTAAGCGCAATTTTCATGAAGCGTAGCACGAATATTTCCCATTAAATCAATAAGTGTTAAATCAAAACTACGGCGACCTACTTTTAGACCTATACCAAATGCGCCATCAGGATTTAGTGCAAAGGGGATTGTGGGTTGCCCCACACGGCCTCGTTGTGGCTCTTTTCTTATTAACAGGGAGTCGGCTTCTAAGCTATTAATAATAACTGTAACCGCTTGCGCAGAAAGCCCTGTTTTCAGCGCAATTTCAGCTTTTGGAGCGCTACCTTGCTGACGGATCAGCGTCATAATTCGACGTTCATTATAAGCACGCAGGCCTGATTGGTTTCTGCCTTCTTGTGATGTAAGTCGAGGGTTTTTAGCTTTAATAATTATTCCTACCTAGTTGGTTATTGTCTTGAATAACTTAATTTATTGTACACCGCAAGATCCCGTTTGGCGATACAGCAACCTGTATAAATGGGAGCTGCTTTACTACTTTGTTGAATAATATATTGAGATTATATAAAGCTAAAAGCACAATAAATAACTATAGTTGATTTATTGACGTGCAGATATATACCTGTTTAAATGCTTTACTTAAAGTTAACAACTGAGACACTGAAATGACCACACACACACACACGAAAGCACCTCTGGTCTCAAAAGAGATGGTCGTGCCTTTTATTTTACTCGTATTATGTTTTGCAGCTTGGGGTGCAGCTGCAAATATGACCGATCCGTTAGTAAAAGTTTTTAGTAAAATTTTTACTATGTCTTCAGTGCAATCCGCATTGGTGCAGTTTAGTTATTATGGCGCATATTTTTGCTTAGCTATTCCTGCTGCCTATATTAACAAACGGTTTTCTTATAAAGTTGGCGTATTAACTGGGCTAGGCATGGCTGCAATAGGCGCATTTATGTTTTACCCTGCTAGTCAAGCAATGACCTATAGCTTTTTTTTAGCGGCTTTATTTATACTTGCAGGTGGCCTATCTATTTTAGAAACATCTGCAAACCCTTATGTTATGGGGATGGGGAATGAGCAAAGTGCAACTCGAAGGTTGAATTTAGCGCAATCATTTAATCCGGTAGGGACAAACATAGGGGTGTTTTTGGCTGCTACTCTTATTTTACCAAGCTTGAATACCGCTACTTCCGATGAGCGTTCGAGCATGACTACTTCGCAGCTAAAAAATATAATAAGCGCCGAATTGGATGCCGTAATGGTGCCATATGTGGGTATGGCATGTGTGCTTGTTTTTATTTGGCTTGCCATCGCGTTCACTAAAACGCCTGATTTTTGTAAAAAGAAGCAGGTCTCAAAACATGTTGATTTTAAGCCAGCCTTTAAACGCTTATTTAAAAATACCCATTATCGTTTTGGTGTAATAGCCCAATTTTTTAATGTTGCTGCACAGACATGTGTATGGACCTTTACGATTCAATATGTAATGGAAGCGTTGAATACAAATGAGGTCAGTGGCGGTACAATTTTACAGTACAGTATGATTACATTTTTAGTGTCTCGTTTTGTAATGACGTGGCTTATGGGATTTATCCGTCCTGCAAAGTTACTGATGGCTACATCTCTTATAGCAATGATGTTATGTATTTACATGGTGCAAATGCCCAATATAAGTGGTGTTTGGGCACTAGTATGTATTTCTGCTTGTTTGTCATTAATGTTTCCTACTATATATGCAATTGCGCTACACGGGTTAGGTGACGATGCTAAGCTAGGCGCAGCAGGTTTAGTTATGGCGATTCTTGGTGGGGCAATAGTACCTGTAATTCAAGCTGTATTTATTGATACTTTCAGCGTTGCATTTTCATATATGGTGCCTGCAGGTTGCTTTATTGTTGTAGCCGCTTATGCTGCATTTGATTTAAAGGCCAAAGTAAGAACGTTTAACAAGACCTCTCCTTGTTAATAACTTGAGCCGAGTTAAGAGCTCGGCTTTTTTTATACTTTCTCTGCTGGCTAAATACTGGTAAGTTGAGGCATTGATAATTAAAAGTTTATTAAGCCTTATGTTTTTTAGTATTAGCTCAATACAAGCAACGCAATATTTACTCGTATTTAGTGGGTGGTATTAGTCCGCGCCCATTGCATTAAAGAGCGAGGTTAAACTGGGTGGAGGTGAGTTTACTAAAACGAAAGACATTTTTAGTTTAAATCGAGCAACCTTATAACGCTCCTATTAAGCTTAATATGAATAATGCTTTTGTCAGAACGTCAGCAAAGTACTCACCATTGTAGTGGTAGTACATCCAACAATTGAGATGTATATTTGTGGAGGGATTCTCGAAATGTAGTGGCCAATTATATTGGCCACAGTTTAAGGTTCTTTATATTTAATCTTAGAGTCAATTGTCGTTAAACCTAAATTAAACTGATTGAGTTGTTACTTATTTGATTACTGCGGAATATGTTTCATTGTAATTTTTACCCAAATTTATATGCTTATTAGCATAATATTTCCTTCTCAATGGGTGTCCAAAATTACTTTACCATTACCTTAGTAAAAAAGTTGATACGAATTACAAATATACTCCTCTACTTTAGTTGATAAATTTCAAATCAAACTTCGTGTGAATTATAGATTTATCAACATCTCTCTGGTTTTGTCAATCTGATGTACAACTAGACCCACATTATTGTTTTTTCAGGAAGCTCTATTCACTTCACTAGCTGTCGAGCTTCTTTGTTCTTAGAGAGATAGCATATTGGAACGATATCTATTAATTAACCTGAGCTGCGCATAAGAAATGGAACTAAATGCCCTTGCGGTGATCAGATCTTTCGACCAAGAAACATAAGATTACCAAGGCAAGGGCATGAATAACTTAGATGCAATTTACGTAGATGTCGAT